>NZ_VXKO01000003.1:0-116784 GCF_008711475.1 Francisella sp. SYW-2
TGGTAAAAAGAAGATGGTCGCTATTATAGCTGTTATGAGAAAAATTATAGTCATTGCTAATGCTAAAATTAGAGATTTAAGACTGAAAATGCAAATTTCGTAAATAATTTACAACATAGTTGATGACGAATAGTATTGATTTTATTTTCTAATAATTTGTTTTATGGACTACTAACTGCTAATGTACTGTGATTATATATGTTAATTAATTCAAAACTCGATATTATGATAAGTATTTATTTTATTGAGATTGAAACTAGTTCAGAATGATAGAATAGATAGAGGAAACTACAAATTTAGTTTTTTATGGTATTAAGTAAATCTCTATCCATCAAATGACTTGGTAATACATTTGAAAGAGAGTTTAGAATATTACTTGGTACCTTTGGATTTTCATGTGCTAAATCTTGGATTAGCTTTTTAACTTTTTTTCTTTTAAGATTCTCTTGAGATCCACATAGATTGCATGGAATTATTGGGAAATTTTCTTCTTTAGCAAACTCTATGAGATCACATTCTTGTACTAGTACCATTGGGCGGATTACAGTATTTTCACCATCTTGAGTTATATACTTAGGTGGCATAGACTTGATTTGTCCTTGATAAAGTATCGACATTAGCAATGATTCGATCAGATCATCGCGATGATGTCCTAGAATGATTTTATCCATTTTATGCTCTTTTGCATATCTGTAGATGTTACCACGGCGAAGTCTCGAGCATAACGAACAATAAGTCTTACCCTCTGGAACCTTATCTATAACAACACCATAAGTGTTTTTTGTTTCAATCTCATAAGATATACCTAGATCGTCAAGATATTTTCTAAGTTGACTATCATCCCAACCAGGTTGAGACTGATCTAATGTATACACATGAAGAACAATATCATAAGTTCCATCTTTGACAAGACCATGCAAAACTTTTAATAATCCAAAAGAATCCTTACCTCCTGATAGACATAGCATAACCTTATCACCTTTTTCGATAAGCTTATAATCAGCTATAGCCTTAGTAATATAGTGACGGAGTTTTTTTTCAGTTTTGCTTATTTTTATTTCAGTCATTTTATCTATGCGCCTTCTTAAAGATTCTATCTTTTTCGCGAGCCCAATCTTTATCTTTTTGAGCCTGACGCTTGTCGTGAACTTTTTTACCCTGAGCAAGAGCTATCTCAACTTTCACACGAGGACCTTTCCAATACATAGCCAAAGGCACACATGTAAATCCCTTTTGCTCAATTCGTCCCATGATTTTATCTATTTCACGGCGATTAAGTAGTAGTTTACGATTTGCTGAAGCATCAGCTACAACATGGGTAGATGCTGATAATAGAGGAGTTATTAGACAATTAAAAAGCCAAGCTTCACCACGCTTGATATGCACATGACTATCTGTCATCTGTACTTTACCAGCTCTGATACTTTTTACTTCCCATCCTTGTAGTACTATTCCAGCTTCAATTTTTTCGAGAATAGTATAATCATGGAAGGCTTTTTTATTCCTAGCAATAGTTGCTAGAGAAACCTTATGTTTACTCATAACTTTATTATTTTTTGCAAAAGATATACAATGTAACGCTATATATTATCAGCAAAACACAAAAGATTAAATAAATGAATAAAGTTAATAAATCTGCAATTGTTAATTATACTGCTTCACAAATGTATGATCTTGTAAATGATATTAAAAGCTATCCTGAATTTTTGCCGATGTGCTACGATATTGAGATTTTTGAACACACGGAAACAGAAGCAAAAGCATCTCTAAAAATCAAATCAGGATTTGTGAAATTGGATTTTGCTACACATAATACAATGGTAAAAGATGAGCATATTCATTTAAATCTTATGAATGGACCATTCAAAAGTTTAACAGGTGATTGGAAATTTGAACCTCAAGATGAAAATTCATGTAAAGTATCATTGGACATGGAGTTTACCTTTGAAAATAAATTTGTGGAAATGGCTCTTGGTCCAGTATTTCGTGGGCTTGCAGATAAGATGTTGGGAGCATTTTGTAAACGTGCAGAAGAGGTTTATAAATAGTGAAAGTAGAAGTCATTTATGCTTTACCTAATGAGCAGAAGTCTTTTTATGTTGAGTTTGATGATTCTCTGACTGTTAGAGAAGCTATTATTGAATCAAAAATCTTAGACGCTTATTCTGAATTAGACAGTATCGAAAATCTTAAAGTTGGTATCTATGGACAAATGATTGATCTAGATCATGTCCTTGAAGATAGAGATAGAATTGAGATATACAGAAATTTAACTATTGATCCAAAACAAGCCCGTATGCTAAGAGCAGAACAAAAGCGTAAAAGAGAAGGCATTAGAGGTTTTGGTGCTTAAAGAGCATAATCAAAGAAAATATAATCGTCTAGAAAGTTTTGATTATTCACAAAACAGTTATTATTTTGTAACCATTTGCACAAAAGATAGAGTCAATTATTTTGGTGAAATATCTAATCATGGCAAGATGGTTTTGAATGATTGTGGTGTCATAGCTTTTGATAGATTAAAGAATATTCCTCAATTTTATAATGATGTGTTTTTAGATGAATTTATAGTTATGCCTAATCATATTCACGCAATAATTATAATCCAAAACTATAATATAAATGTAGGGACAGAACAGTGTTCTGTCCAATCTGATAATCTTGCTAAAGGAACAATGACAGCACAATGTGCTGTCACTACAAATGAAAAATCTAATTTATCACAAGTTATAAAATCTTATAAAGAGATTTGTACTAAGCAAATTCGTAACGCCCTTGGCTTAATTGAATTTCAATGGCAACGATCTTTTTATGACCATATAATAAGAAATCAAGAATCGTTAGCAAAAATCAGAGAATATATCCAAAATAATCCAGCTAAATGGCATTTGGATAAATATAATTACGAGAATTTATATGAATAAGAAAATAGCAGTAATAGGAGCTGGACTAGCAGGATGTTCATTAGCTTATGAATTAAGTACACTATCTAACTTTAATATAACTATATTTGATAAAAACTCTGATATTGCAACAGAAGCTTCTGGAAACTTTGCGGGAATTTTAGAACCATATCTGACTTCAGATAACAATTTTTCAGATCAGTTTCATACACTAGGATATAGTATATTATTAGAGTTTATAAATCAGTATCGTAATGATATCGAAATTTGTAATCAGGGTGTCTTGCAAATATTAAGTGATGAAAAAGAACTAAATAGATATCATAAGATTTTTACAAAAAGAGAGATAGCTGATGATTTAGCTAGCCTAATATCTCATCAAGAGCTTTCGCAATTACTTGGCAAAGATACTCATAACATGGCTGTATATTACCCTAATGCTTTATCTGTGGTACCTAAAAGTATTTGTCAGCTATGGCTTAAATTATCAACTGCTAAATTAAAATTAGATAATGAGCTCTTGGGTATTAAGAAATTAGAGAATAATACTTGGCAATTAGGATTTAATAATTTTACTGAAGATTTTGATATTGTGATATTTGCTGGAGGGTATCCATTATTTAAAAATATTTCTCTGCTGCAAAATATTCCAGTATACCCATCTCAAGGTCAGTTAACAGTTATTAAAAGATGTTTTGATATCTCAAATAATATTATGGATAAAGGATATATAATCCCAAATTATAAAGATAATCTACAAGTTATTGGAGCAACATTTCGAGATAATAATGATACTAGCGGAGATATAAGACAGGAAGATAATGTTTTTAATATTAATCAAATTAAGCAAATATTTGATAATAAAAATTATAATGTTGAAATTATTAATTCAAGAGTAGCTACGAGATGTGTAACTTCTGATCATTTACCACTTATTGGTAGGCTGGCTGATTATAATAGTTTTGAACAAGTTTTTTATAAGCCTCTGTCTAAAGGCTATCCAAAATCAAAAATGCCAAATATTGAGTATCAACAAGATCTATATGTATCTTCAGGATTTGGCTCAAAAGGTTTATGTTCATCATTATTAGCGGCTAAGATTATTACATCATATATAACAAATCAAAGTCAGCAATGTTCAGATAAGTTACTTAAAGCACTTGCTGTAGAGCGTTTTTGGGTTAGAAGCTTCAAGAAAAGTCAAAAATTTTCATAAAATACTACTTCAGTATGTATATATAGCAATTATTAGCTATAATTGTGAGATTTTTAGGAATCAATTTAATAAGTTCATGAAATTAAAAATAAAAAAGAGTATTTTGTTACTCCCTACTATCATAGTACTATCAGGTTGTTCAGTTAAATGGGAGACACCTCTTAATGATAGAGATCCTTATGAAAACTATAATCGTGAGATGTTTCATTGGAATAATGAGTTATATGAGGATCTGACACCTGTAGCAAAAGCTTATAATTATGTTATGCCTGATGCTGTACAGACGGGTATATTCAATATTTTCCAAAATCTTTTTGAACCTAGTCGAGTAGCGAATGATCTTTTTCAAGGTGAATGGGGATATGCTGGTGATGATAGTATGAGATTTTTAGAAAATACAACTCTTGGGGTAGTAGGTATTTTTGATGTAGCTGGTAGTAGGTTTGGATTGCCAATGCGTTATCATCAGGATTTTGCAGTTACTCTTCATAAATGGGGAGTGTATAAGAAAGGATATGCTTCACCATATATTGTTTGGCCAGTTTTTGGACCTGGTACTATAGAGGGAGTTAGTGATGGCGTAGATGCTATGTTTAATCCTCTGTCGTATTTGTTTTTGGCTCCAGGAGTAGGTACATTTACAGCCTATGCTGTAAACTATAGTGTATATGGATTATATTATACCAATGAAGGAGTCTCTTATTTACCGGCATATTCAAACTTAGAAGAAGTATCGGTAGATCCATATGCAGCTATGAGAAATGCCTACCTCCAGAACTATGACTATGGTATGGCAAAAGTCCTTAAACAAAAAGATCCATCACTTGATAGTCCTCAAAGTGATCAAGCAATATTAAGTGTTTTAGGTATTAAAAACAAAAATACTAAATCAGAAGTTGCCTATAGTGATGAAAGCTTTGTCCAGGCATATCAAAATACTCCACCAGTTCTAAAAAGTAGTCTTACTAGTGTAAATAAGGTTACTGAAGTTTAGTCTAAGTTATAAACAAGTCTTAAAAAATATCTTTTGTTTAGCTTAAAAAGTTTTTTTAAGGTATCGTTTTTTGATATCTTATATACTATGTTTGAAAAATAGTTACTGAGGTTTATTAGTGAAAAAACTATTTGTAAGTTTGATGTGTATGGTAATTTTTTTACCAAATTTAGCTTTGATTGCTGCACCAGTACCAACAGGTTATGATTTTATTCCTATTCAAGAAGAGATGCAAATTGCTCAACCAGTAGTTGCAACACATGGTATGGTTTCTTCTCAAGAGTCTTTAGCAAGTCAGGTTGGTTTAGATATATTAAAACAAGGTGGCAATGCTGTAGATGCAGCTGTTGCGGTTGGCTTTGCTTTGGCTGTTACATTACCTAGAGCTGGTAATCTTGGTGGTGGTGGCTTTATGATTATCCACTTACAAGATGGCAATAAGAATATAGCTGTAAACTACCGTGAAAAAGCTCCTGCAAAAGCATCTAAAGATATGTTTTTAAATGACAAGGGAGATGTTGATTATGCTAAGGTTTCTGGCTCATACAGTGCTTCTGGTGTTCCAGGTACTGTAGCTGGTTTAGTAGATGCGCAACAAAAATATGGTAAATTGAAATTATCGCAGGTTATTGCTCCAGCTATCAAGCTTGCTGAAGATGGTATCCCAGTAAGCTATGACCTAAATCAGTCGCTTATAACTGCAAAACCATGGCTTGAAAAATCACCAGAAGCTATGAAGATTTTTTATCATAAAGATGGTTCTGCTTATAAGGTTGGAGAAATTTTAAAGCAACCTGAACTTGCAAATAGTCTGAAACTAATAGCAAAACAAGGTAAAAAAGCTTTCTATGAAGGAGATATTGCTCATAAGATAGCAGATAGTATGGCTAAAAATGGTGGTTTAATCACATTACAAGATTTGAAAAACTACAATGTCGAAGAAATGAAGCCACTTAAAGGTACATATAGAGGTTATACAGTATATTCTATGCCGCCACCAAGCTCCGGTGGTGTAATTCTGATAGAGTTATTAAATATTCTAGAGAACTTCCCATTAGCTGACTATGGTAACAATAGCGCTAAAACCATTAATCTTATGAGTAATGCAATGAGCTATGCTTATAATGATAGAAACTCTGATTTAGGAGATCCTGATTTTGTTAAGATGGATTTGGCTAAATTCTTGTCTAAAAAATATGCAAAACAGATTGCTCAAAAAATCACTACAGATAAGCATATTCCGAGTAAAGATATAAGCACAGTTGATCCAGAAGATCGTGAAAAGCTTCAGACTACTCAATTTAGTGTAGTTGATAAAGATGGCAATATGGTATCTAATACTTATACGCTTAATTATTCTTATGGGAATGGTATTGTAGTACCGGGAACTGGTATCTTGTTAAATAATGAAATGGATGATTTTGCAGCAAAAGTAGGTGTTGCAAATGTGTTTGGTTTAGTTCAAGGTGAGGCTAATACAGTTGCTCCAAATAAGCGACCATTAAGCTCAATGACTCCGACAATTGTTCTTGATAAAGATGGCAAGCCGTTTTTAGCTACAGGTTCACCAGGTGGAAGTCGTATTATTACAACAACATTACAAGTGATTTTAAACATCATAGACTATAATATGAATCTACAATCAGCAGTTAACAATCCTCGTATACATAGTCAACTATGGCCAGAAGAAATTGGTGTAGAGCAGGGTGTATCTGTGGATACTATCAATCTACTTAAAAAAATGGGTAACACTGTTACTCCTTATGCTGCTATGGGTGCTGCAGAGTCTGTAATGTCTGATGGACAATATGTCTATGGTGCAGCAGATCCACGTAGAGGTAATGCTTTAGCAATAGGCTATTGATTTAATCAAGTTATTTAATTTCTTATTCCTTTCTATTTCTAGGTGCAGCAGAGCTTCCTGCAAGTATTCCACCATCTACATTTAGTTCTATACCTGTGACATATTTTGATTCATCAGATGCTAGATATAAAGCAGTATAAGCTACATCTTTTGCATTACCCATTCTCTTTAAAGGTATGTCTTGAGTAATAGTTTTAATAGCTGCTTGTTTTTGATTTTCATCTTTTGGCAGCATCTCATCCCACATTGGCGTCAATATAGCTCCTGGATGAATTGAGTTACACCTAATCCCATAATTCATATCAGCACAGTATAAAGCAACAGATTTAGTATGATTTCTTACAGATGCTTTACTCGAAGCATATGCAACAGCCTGAGGTATACCTACAAGTCCAGAGCGGGAAGAAATATTGACTATACTGCCGCCATTTTCTTTCATAAGTTTAATAGCATATTTGCATCCTAAGGCTACACCATTAGAATTTATAGAATGAACCTTTTGCCAAGAATCCATATCTAAATCCTCAGGGTTATGAGGGCCAGAACTCTCTATAAAACCTGTAATGCCAGCATTATTAACTAAAATATCAAGTTTACCAAATTTAGATCTAATATATTTACTAATAATTATCCAATCATCTTCAAGACTAACGTCTAAGTGTTTATACTCACAATTTGATGAGTTAATATCTTTAAGTTTGATTACCTAAACTGTCGTTTATATCTGAAATAATCACAGTTGCTCCCTCATTTGAAAAGAGTTCAGCAGTTGCCTTACCTATTCCTCTAGCAGCACCTGTTATTAATACTATTTTATTATCTAATCGTTTCATAAGAAAGTCCTATAAATTATTTAAATTTTATAAAAGTGATTTAGGAGTTAACTTTAGAATGTATTATATGATTTATATAGAAATATATAATTATTTTATAAAATTAAAGAGTTCCACGAGCTGCTTTTTTACGATCAGATTCTGTTAGATGTTTCTTTCTTAGTCTGATTGATTCAGGTGTAATTTCAACAAGCTCATCATCTTCGATAAACTCAAGAGCATACTCAAGAGTTAGTTTAATTGGAGTAACTAGTGTAAGAGCATCATCTTTACCAGAGGCACGAACGTTAGTTAACTGTTTACCTTTACAAGGGTTAACCGCTAAGTCGTTATCTCTACTATGAATACCAATAATCATACCCTCATAAACATCTGTACCGTGAGAGATAAACATTTTACCTCTCTCCTGAAGGTTCCAAAGAGCAAACGCTACTGCTTTACCTGATAGCATAGAAACTAGAGTACCGTTTTGACGAGTTTCAAGAGTTTGCTTTTTCATAGGTCCGTAATGATCAAATACTTTGTTTAAAATACCTGAGCCAGATGTGATAGTTAAAAATTCTGTATAAAAACCAATTAAACCACGAGATGGTATTATAAATTCAAGTTTTACACGGCCTTTACCATCTGGTTCCATATTTTTAAGCTCACCTTGACGTAAGCCCATTCTTTCCATTACAGTACCTTGATGCTCTTCTTCGATATCTATAATTGCTTGCTCATAAGGTTCGTGTTTTTCGCCATCAACATCTTTAAAGATTACATGTGGGCGAGATACTGCAATCTCATAACCTTCACGGCGCATATTTTCAAGTAAGATCGAAAGGTGAAGCTCGCCACGACCAGATACTTTAAATTTATCAGGATCATCAAGTTGCTCAACTCTTAGAGCTACGTTTGTAAGTAGTTCCTTGTCAAGACGGTCTTTAATTTGACGAGAAGTTACATATTTACCTTCTTTACCAGCAAATGGAGAGTTGTTAACTTGGAAAGTCATACTAATAGTTGGCTCATCTACAGAAAGCTCAGGTAATGCTTCTACTTTATCAGGGCTACATAATGTATCTGATATATTCAAACCTTCCATACCTGTTACACATACAATATCACCAGCTTGAGCTTCAGGCACTTCAACTCTGTCTAGACCCATATAGCCTAATATTTGTAATACTCTACCATTACGAGTTTTACCATCTTTACCAACAATAGTTACAGGAGTATTTGTTTTGACTTTACCTCTTTGGATACGACCAATACCAATAGTACCTGTGAAGTTAGAATAGTCTAAGGAAGATATTTGCATTTGGAATGGACCATTTTCATCAACAGCTGGATGCTCAACATTTTCAACAATAGCCTTGAAAAGATCTGTCATATCTTCTTTTTGTTCGCCAAGCTCATTAGTTGCCCAACCATTGATAGCTGAAGCATAGATAATAGGAAAATCTAATTGTTCATCAGTAGCACCCAGTCTATCAAATAGATCAAATACTTGATCGACTACCCAGTCAGGGCGAGCGCCATCTCTATCGATTTTGTTGATAACTACAATTGGTTTTAAACCTTGAGCAAAAGCTTTTTCTGTTACAAATCTTGTTTGAGGCATAGGACCATCAACAGCATCAACTAGTAGTAATACTGAGTCAACCATAGATAATACACGTTCAACCTCACCACCAAAGTCAGCATGGCCTGGAGTATCTACGATATTAATTCGGTAGTTATTCCATTTTAGAGCAGTGTTTTTTGCAAGGATTGTAATCCCTCTTTCTTTCTCAATGTCATTTGAGTCCATGACTCTTTCAACTTCTGGGCCACGAGTGTTTAGTGTACCAGATTGTTGTAATAGTTTATCAACCAGTGTAGTTTTACCATGGTCAACGTGTGCGATAATCGCAATATTTCTTAAATTCTCAATCATTAAATTTTACCTATTTTTATAAAATCACCAACAATTATAGACTAATAAGGTTTAAAAGTACCTAAAAATTAAATACTTTGATTTGATAATTGGTTTTCTAATTTCAATATCAAAATAATCTTTTATGAATTTGGGGTTGCTGAATAGTTTTGTTAAAATATGAACTAAACTTATTAGCAAATTATAGTTGGAGTATTTTGTTACAGCTCAATAGAATAAAAGCAATCTTTAAAAGTAGAAACTCGTATAATAATACCTATGTTAGTGAACTAATATCATCGATTCATCGTGCTGATGTCAAAACGGCGATACTATCTATACTTTGGGCAGCTGGACCAGTCACGATTATAGCTATAACTTTGGGGTATTATTTAAGTCATGGTCAAGGGGTTCCGCTAGTTACAGTTGCATATTTTTCTTTTTATGTGTTTTTTGTCGGTTTAGTAGGTTTTATTAGTAAAATAATTTTTGATTCTATTAAGCACCGTGAAAAAGAGTTGATGCAAGATAAGTTTCTATCTGTAATTGAGGAATCATATCAAAGTTTATATATGTCTAAAAAACTTACTCTTAGTAATCTAACCGATCAGGTAAGAGATAATAAAATTGCTTATGAGATTCTTGCTAAGTCTCATCCAACAAGTAAAGAAATATTTTATGCATTTAAATTACATTTTAATGAGGAAATGGCAGAGTTTGCTGAGATCATATACTTATATAGAGATAATGGTTTTCCTATAGACACTCCGAGTAATAAGCGTAAATTAAGAAGCTTCTATAAGCAAATAAATACTAACCAGAATATTCCTGATGATTTAAGGATCAAGTTTCAAAATGCTTTAGTTGGTAAATATTCAGATTTGAAGAAAGGCCTTGATAGGAAAATAGGCTTTTTGTCTAAGATTTATAGTAGTGCAGGGATGTATAACTTGTATGATTTAGAAGATGCAAGTAATGTTATAACTCTTTTTATAGAATTATTATCTGGTAGAAAAATTTATTATTTGAAAGCAGTTTCTAAGTTTGAAGATACTAAAAAAGATTATTTATTTAATTCTATAGAGAAGTTAAGAACAGGAGTTCTTGAAAAATATAATCATATTCTAGGTATTTATAAACAATGTTATTTAGCTGTATCTGAAGTTGCGCCTAATTTAGATTTGATAGAAGTTGTTGATACAGCTCCAGATATAATAAACAATCTAAATCAATTAGAGCAATCAATAAAACAGCTATCTACAAAAAATCAGCCTAAAGAAATCAAAAAGCTAATACAGCAAAATAAAAATAGGTTTCATCAAAGAATGCGCATCATAAAAACTCAGCTTAAAAGGATGAATATTCTATTGAACCAATGGAAGTCTTTAGAGTTTGGTAGTGATGAGAAGTTGAGTAAAAATATAGAACATCAATTAGCTTATATCTTTCTCGAAGAGCAAATGAGAATGTCTATAGCTTATAAAATGTTTGAATATATCAACTATGAGCATGACTTTTCTTCGAAAACTGAGCAAATCAAAGCCTATGCTCGACAGATTGTAAAAATATTACAGGAGCCTCTAGATTTACAAGAATCTACAGTCTTAACAGCTATTGAAAGTTCTCCAAGGGCGAATCTTAGTAGTATAAGGTTTAGTAATTCAACAACAGAGAAGCTTAATACTACATATAATCTATGTAGATCTGTGAAGACAAATATTGTTGAATTAAGAAAGCAATTAAACAAAATATTAGTAGCACAGTATATTTAACAAGTTATTTTGTTAGTCTTGTATACCTAGCCATCATAGTTTCGTTACCACTAGTTCCACCACAGTGAATATAGATAATAGGCTTTGTAAGTTTGTGATGTTCATTTAATAATGCACGCCAAGCTATAGGGTCATATAGTAGCTCAAACTCAATTTCTGTCTGCTCTAAAAGCTTTTGGTATATTGCGTAATTTTGGATATCTAATTGCCCAAAATGAGTTTTAAAGTTTGAATTGAGAATTTTAGGATGTTTGAGAGCATTATCAATATCATTAAATTGTTTTTTTAAGTATTGATTATCACCAACACAGGCAATAGTGTAGACTTTGTTTGGTAAGTACTTTTCAAGATATAGTGCAGTTGTGCCAGTACCAGATGCCACAACAACACTGTAATTATCGATATCATTTTCTAGACAGTACTTTTTAATTTCATTAGCACAGTCAGCTATGCCTTCTTCAGCGAGAGTATTTCTACCACCTTGATCAAAGAAATAAAGGCTATTGTCTATATTGTAATTCGTCTTTATATTTTTTAGCTTTAGAGAGCTTGTAGTCTCAAATAACTGCATGCCATTTTCTAGAGCTAGTTTTAGGTTGCCATTTTTAGCGTTTTTAAGAAATTTTGGTAGTGGTTTTATCCAATAATGGAAATCCCAGCCTTTGATCTTAGCTAGCTGTGATAATGCCAGCATAAAATTAGATTGATTACCGCCAAAAGATACAATAGTCTTGACGTGGGAGTATTTATCTGGATTTTTTAGAAGATAAGCTAATTTTCTAGCCTTATTACCAGAGAAGATAGGGTGATTTAGGTCATCTCTCATTACAATGAAATCTTTATTTTCAAAAGATATTTCTTGAAACAAGGAGAGCATTTAAGAAATTATTCTTCTAATAGTTCAAACTCATCCTTACCAACACCACAGTCAGGACATTCCCAATCTTCAGGGACATCTTCCCATTTAGTACCAGGTTCTATACCATCTTCTGGCCAACCTTCAGCTTCATCATAAATTAAACCACAAACGATACAAATGTATTTTCTATATTCCATAATTAACTCTAAAAAAATGATTAGTGAATAAAAAGTTGCAATATTTTAGCATTATAAAAATCGTATATCCAGTACCTTATTAAAACATTACAAAAGGTTATACTTAGATTCATCAATACCAATCTTACGTGATTTATTTGAAAAGAATACAATATTATTTTCAACGAAAAGATCTGTAATTTGTCTAGGTATATCTTTGTCTAAATGTCTTCTAATGAGTCTATAGAAGGCATCTTGATTTGTTTCATTAAAGTGTTTTTTGAATGTTTTATTAACAACGCTTTCATGGCAAGACAGGAATTTTTTGATACGTATTTTAGGATCGGTATTACTATTACCAGTGTCGCATTGGTTAGGAGCAGCAGTAGCTATATTGAATCCCTTACGTGTATAGTATGATGCAATACCTCTAAAAATTCGATCATTACTAAAAATTGTGATGCTAAGGTAAGTACGGAAATCACGATATCTTTCGACATACTCACCAACTTTAGCACAGATATAACCATCCATATTATCTTTGTTGCCTTCACCATAAATTATTGGTACAAGTTCAAAGTTATGATAGATTTGGGTTTTATTGAAGTTTGCTTCTAATTCTTGTGGATTTGTAAAGACAATTACTCTGTCAAAATTACCCTCAGAAATATGAGAGAAGTTGTTATAGTTTTCAGAATCAACTATTGCTAGTTTGAGATATTCCATAACTATTTGACTCCTTATCCTAGCGCTTATGGTATCTATTTTACCTCAAAAGCTATGATATTATCTATACTCTGCTAAAATTATACTAAAATAGTAAAGTATAGATTTTATGATTGATTTACAATATAGTTATACAGACTTATCTAATGAGTTTTATTCACAACAAAAAGTATACAGATATCCTGATGCAAAGTTACTGATTGTAAATGACTGTTTAGCCAAGGATTTAGGTTTGGATTTAGAAGGTAAATCAGCACAAGAGTTATTAAAAAATTTGTTAGGGTATAGTAGTAAAAGGCCAATTTCACAAGCTTATGCTGGTCATCAGTTTGGTAATTTCACAATGTTAGGAGATGGCCGAGCTATCTTAATTGGTGAATATGAAAAACCAAATCGGGAGCTGGTTGATTTTCATCTAAAAGGAGCTGGCTTAACTAAGTTCTCTCGGGGTGGTGATGGTAAAGCAGCTTTAGCGCCAATGCTTAGAGAATATATAGTTAGTGAAGCTATGCATAATCTAGGCATACCTACTAGCCGGATTTTAGCTGTGATATCAACAGGTGAGAATATTCAAAGAAATAAATTACAACAAGGAGCAATAGCTCTTAGAGTTGCAAGTAGTCACATTAGAGTAGGTACTTTTCAGTATGCAGCTATGCTTGGTGAGAATTATAGCCAAGAGTTATTAGACTATACGATTGTTAGACATAATATTCCATACGCTGATAATAAAGCTTTGAGCTTACTTGACTATGTCACTGATAAACAGACAACTTTAATAACACAATGGGAAAGAGTAGGTTTTATTCATGGGGTTATGAATACTGATAATATGACTATTTCAGGCGAAACTATTGACTATGGACCTTGTGCATTTATGGATACTTATGATCCTGATACTGTTTTTAGTTCAATAGATCGAGATGGAAGATATGCGTTTGCTAATCAAGCATCAATTGCTGGCTGGAATATTGCAAGACTAGCAGAAAGTTTATTGAAACTTATTTCAACAGATGAGGATGAAGCTATTGAATTAGCTCAAGATAAACTGCAAAGTTATTCGGAAATTTATAAGCAAAAATGGAGACAAATGTTTCTTAGTAAAATAGGTTTTAGTATCAATAGTGAATATGATGATGAACTTATTTCCGGTTTGCTCACTGATATGTTTAAACATAAGTTAGATTATACAAATACGTTCTATAATCTAAGCTATAATAATTTTGATTACTTGCGGAATAAAGGCTTAAAAGATTGGTTAGATAAATATGTCAATTACGATATCAATTTTGAAAGTATGATGAAATCTAATCCAGTAATAATTCCGCGTAATCATCAAGTTGAAAAAGCACTTGAGTTTGCAGAAAATGGTAATTTTAGTATTCTTCAAAGTCTTGTGACAGCACTTGAAGCACCATATAAACTCAACGCGTTCACTAAGAAATATATGTCAGAGCCTTTAGAGCAAGAGAAAGTTAGATTTACTTTTTGTGGTACTTAAATAGTTTATTAAATATTAGCGTGTTAAGAAGCTTTGGTAGTTTTATCTACTATTACTGCTGTAGTCATGCTTCCATGTATATTTAGAGGTGTTCTAAAACTATCAATAAGAGCGTCTACACCTAGTATTAAACCAATAATTTCCCATGGTAAATTAAAATATGTAAATACGACGCCAGCGGCTACATACGCAGTGCCAGGAATACCAGAAACACCTAGTGAAGCAAACATGCAGATTAGAGATATAGTAAGTATTGTTGCAAAATTTATATCCATACCTGTTGCAGACATAGCCATAATTGCTAATATTGCAGGAAATACTCCTGCACAACCATTCATACCCATAGTGGTGCCCATAGTAGGTGCAAATGTAGAAATAGTCTCTGATAATCCATATCTGTTAAGACCATTTATAGATAGTGGTAGGGTACCCATACTTGATCTAGACGTAGCAGCTACAAGTAAAGCTCTCCATATACTTTTATAGAATTTTACTAAATTTGTACCGAATATCAGAAGCAATGCTATATGCATAAGTAAAACTATAAACATAGCTATATAACAAGCTAAAACAAAAGAAATAACTGCAGATATACTTCCTTTATCTAACTCAATACTCATTTGTATCATTAGTCCTAGCACTCCATAAGGTGTAGTTGCAATAACTAACTTTGCTAGTTTTTTGATTACAAAAAAAGCAGAATCAATAAAATTTATAAATGGATCAGCTAGCTTACTATCTTCACGATGAGCTATAAGCATTGAGAAACCAATTAATATAGCAAATATAACAACAGCAATAACATTATTTTTATCCATTTGTTGAAAAATATTATCCGGTAAGAAGCTTAGTATATTCTCAGATAGAGTGGCTGATTTCGCTTCTTTGGTTACTGCAGTCATTGAGCTAAGATCTATACCTTGACCAAGCTTCATTAAAATAGCGACTGTTGAGCCAATCGCAGCACTTATGCCAGTAAGAACAAGTAAAATTATGATTGTTTTTGTAGCAAGCTTTATTATATATGAGCTTTTATGGTTTCTTAGGTTTATTATTGAGTGAATAATTGATGTCAATACAATAGGGATAATTAACATTTTAAGTAAAGAGATATAACCATCACCTAAAATATTACTAATTTGTATGAAACTATTACTATAACTATTTGTCCAATTGTAAACAATACCAATAATAATTCCTGTAACTAGTGCTAATATCGTTCTAAGGTTGAAGCTAACTTGCTTAACATGTAGATATATTAGAAGAGAGATTGATATTATAAGTAAAACCACCATATTTTTAACCTTATTATATAAAATTGTAGAGATGGATTTTAACATAGTTTACTAGATTGGTATACTACATACCTAGCATGAATTTTTCTTATCAAAAATTAATAACAATTGTCTATATTTGATAGATGTTTTTATTGTAAAAATAAAAAAAAGAAGCCTATAATTGATTACCTATAATTTTTACTTTATCAATTAATATGACAAAAACGCTTATGCATCAAGAAGCTAGTAGTAGTTTCGAAAAAGTTGCCAATCAACTTAAACTTAACAAAGATATCATTAAGTCTATAGTCAAAACTCTTAAAGAAAAGAATATTAAAAGAGTTATTACTGTAGCAAGAGGAAGTTCTGATTGTGTGGCAAATTATGCAAAATATTTATTTGAGACTCAGTTAGGGTTTAGTGTTTCTTCGCTACCACCTTCTGTAACGACTATTTATAATAAAAATATAGGCGATGAGCATACATTAGCTATAGGTATATCACAATCCGGTGGTAGCCCTGACTTGCGTCTAGCTCTTGAAGGTTGCAAGAAAGCAGGATGTACTACACTAGCTATAGTCAACGTGGAAAAGTCACCTTTAGCAGACAGCGCAGATTTGGTCTTACCTGTGAGAGCTGATGCAGAAAATGCTGTTGCAGCAACCAAGAGTGTAATAACTTCATTAGTTGCACTAGTAAGTATTGTAGCTGAATATAATCAAGATCAAGCTCTTTTGGAAAGTTTGAATAGTCTCCCTGAAACACTGGAAACAAGTCTAAATTCTGATTGGACTCCAGCTATAGAAGAGCTTAAGAAAAGCAAAAACATGTTTGTCATCGGAAGAGGTTTTGGATTCCCGATAGTCCAAGAGATGGCTTTGAAATTCAAAGAAACATGTGGGATACATGCAGAAGCATTTAGTTCAGCCGAAGTATTACATGGTCCATTTGCTTTGATGAATCAGACTTTTACAACATTTACCATACTGCAACATGATGAGAGCGCTCAAGGTACACGTGATATAGTCAAGAGAATGACTGATTTAGGAGTTAGAACTGTTTTCGCTACAACAGATAATCAATCTGATGCAAAAGTTCATCTACATATTAATGTAGCAATACATCCAATTCTTGAAACTGTAGTTATATTGCAAAAATTCTATTTGATGGTTAATGATCTAGCATTGTCGTTAGGTTATAATCCGGATAGTCCTAGTAATCTAAAAAAAGTTACCGAAACAGTTTAATTTAAGTACTTACTATAGTTTTATCTTTGAAGGAGAAAACAATGAAAGAAGCTAATAAGCTAAAGGTGTTTATGATTATATTTTTCTCAGCGATGGGTGGAATGTTATATGGTTATGATATCGGTATAATCGGAGGAGCTTTGCCTTTTATTAAATCTGAGTTAGGTATGACTGCTGCTCAAGAATCATTTTTAGGTGGTTCTGTGTTATTTGGAGGAGCTTTTGCAATTCTTATAGGTGGAGTATTAGCAGATATTTTTGGTAGAAAAAATATTATCACGGCATCTGGATTAATATTCGTAGTATCAGTATTTATGATTTACTTTGCTGAAAGTTATAATTTCTTACTTTTTTCGAGGTTAGTACAGGGTGTGGCTGTTGGTTTTATATCTATAACAGTTCCATTGTATTTAACAGAATCTGTGCCTAGCATGATTCGAGGATTAGCAGTTACATGTTTTCAGCTATTTCTCACAGCAGGTATATTAATATCTGTTGCTGTAAGTCTACTATTTATATCAACTGATCCTACAACTGGTTTAGAAACTGGTGATTGGAGAAATATGTTTCTTACAGCTTTAATTCCTGGCTTAATCGTATTCATAGGCGGTTTTCTTTTAATCAAGTCTCCTAGGTGGTTGATTATGAAAAATAGAGAACAAGAAGCAGAGAAGATTTTGACAGAAACAATAGGTGTAGATGCAGCAAAACAGCAAATGCAAGAAGTTAAGGCTTTGATTGAAAAAACTAAGAATGAAGGTAGTTTATTATCAAGCCTTACTAAAAGACATTATTTGATGCCAATGCTTATAGTATTCTCTGTTGCAATTTTAGCTCAAATGACAGGAATTAATAGTATTTTGCAATATGCTCCAACAATGCTAAAAGAGACTGGCTTAGGTTCTGTATATGCTGCTGTAGTTGGTGGTGTTGCGATCACAGGTCTTAATTTTGTTACAACAATTATAGCAGTAGCTATAGCAGATAAAATTGAAAGAAAATTTGTAATTACTTTTGGTACCTTAATGGTTTCTATTGTTTTACTGACTCTGGCTGTGCTTATGTATACGATGCCTGATACTTCAGCAAAAGGTATAGTTTTGCTTATAGGATTTATTTTATATATATTCTTTTTTGCAATTGGTCCAGGAGCGTATATATGGGTTATTATGTCTGAACTTTTACCAACTAATATCAGAAGTAAAGGTTTAGCAGTAGCTCTATTCTTAAATAGTATGGCTTCTGCAATATTAGCTTCTTCAGTGATGCCTGTAACACAACATTTTAATGGAAATTATGGTGTGATTTTGGGTATATGCGGAGTATGTACTTTGGTGTATAGCTTTATAGCATTTAAATTTGTACCAAAAACAAATGGACGTACCCTAGAAGAAATCGAACAAGATTTCATTAAATAAATTTTATTAATTCTATATTCTTTTTCATCTTTTATTTTCAATAATCAAATTGTTTAGATAATATCTTTAATAATTATTATCATTTTAAATTAATTCAATTTGATATAAGGCATATATGAAAAAGAATTTAATAGCTGTATTACTTAGCTCTCAGTGTTTAATTGGTAGTGGATTTGCAACTGATTTTGATGTACAAAAAATTCAAATAAAAAATATCGGTCAAAATAATCGTAATTTTGATATGAATATTGATATCAAAGTTAATCAAAATCAAACAGGAAATTGGCTTTTTGGTTTTTACATGCCAAGAACTTATAACTCATCTAAGGAGGTAAATCCTGATCTTACTCTTAAGGTAACTGATTTAAGCACTAAAAAATCGGCAAATTTAATTTATGTTAAAAAAGCAGACAATCTGGCTACTATGCCGATCTATGCTGATGGGTATAGTAATTTGTTTAGAGTTATCACTGATTTTGAATTAAAAGCAGGGCATACATATAGATTTAATTTTGAGAATAATAACCAATGGACTCCTAGTAATATATCATCTCTTCCTCAAAGCTTCTTTTTGATTGACTCTAACGGTAATGTAATAATTTCCAATGCTAATCTAGATGCTTATATATCTAAAAATACTAAGGAAATCTCAAGCATTCAAGGCTATGATTCAGCTAAGATTGATATAGAAATCCAACAAAATTTACAATCATATATTGATAACTCAATTGCCAGTGATTCTTCAGAGTTTGCTAATCAATATCATCTGATACCAACTCCCCTAAGTATTAGTGATATTGGCTCAAAGCAAAATATAAATTTAGATAATGGAGTATATACGGATTATTCTGATACTAATCAGAATATCGAATTGTTAAATCAATATTTTAAAATAGATAAGATTATAACTAGTGATTTAAAAGCAGCTACTGATAAAAGTCATGCGAGTATTATTCTTAAAAAAGACTTATCCATTAAAAATAAAGAAGGCTACATCTTAAAAATAGCTGATAATAAGATCTATATTAGATATCAGACAAATGCTGGTTTATTTTATGCTATCCAAACACTAAGAAACTTTTATCAAAAAGATAATTTTGGTAGTAAGAATACTAGTAATATATTGATACTTCCTCAAGTAACAATTAATGATCAACCAAGATTTCAGTATAGAGGTGTATTGCTAGATGTTGCTAGACATTACTTTAGTGTTCAGACAGTAAAAACACTAATTGATGCTATGGCAAGCCAAAAGTTAAATACTTTACATATTCATTTTTCTGATGATGAAGGTTTTAGACTAGCTTTAGATAGCGTAGATGTTAAAAGAGCCAGTACAAGAGGATATAATGATAGCTCAACTATTCCGGCACAAATGTATCAACAAGCAAATTTAGATAAATCAAATTACTTTAATCAGAAAATAAAAGATAGCGATATTATATCGCCTAATTACCCAACAGCTGCAACGATTTATGAGGGATATTTTTCAAAAAAAGATATTCAAGAGATTATTAGTTATGCAAATGCTAGACAAATAACAGTTATTCCTGAAATAGATTTGCCAGGTCATGCTAAATCATTGATTGACTCAGCACCTGATATATTTATTAATAAATCTGATAAAAGTGACTATATAAGTGTACAAGGGTATTATGATGATGTTTTACCAGTGTGTTTATATAACCAGTCAAATACTCAAGGAGAAAAGTTTACAGCTAAGATTGATCAGATTGTAACTGAGATATATAAACTTTTTGATAACCAAAATACAGTATATTTTGAGCCACAAATTAGTGTAGGTGGTGATGAAGTTTCTGCTGATGCCTGGACTAATGACTCAACATGTGAAAATCAAAAATATTTAAATGCATTAGAAAAGTCGCATAAGTTTTTCAAAGAGTTGCAACAAAATACTAATCTTAGAATATCTGGATGGCAACAAACTGTCCAAAATGATCCTAATGGAAATTTAGCAGGAGGTATTGATAAAAACTCAATACCTTCCGATAAAACCGGATACATTTGGGTTTGGAGTGCATTTAATAGCTCTGGATACAATGAAGCACAGCAACTTGCAAAGGCTGGTTACTCTACAGTATTAGCTTATGCTGATGATATATATTTTGATTTAACATATAATCCAGATTTTTGGGAGCCTGGTTTTTATTGGGCTACTGAATATGCAGATACTCATGCTGCTTTAAATAGTGCTTTAGATTCAAAAACTACGATTACAAGTTTATCAACAAAAGACGCTAAAAATATAAAGGGTCTAGAAGGAGCTCTATGGTCAGAGAATATTAATAATGCTAATCATTTATGGTATATGGCATTTCCGAAAATGACTGGTTTGGCTGAGGCATCATGGGCAGATCAAAATATTACTGTCAAAGATAAAAAAATAAACTGGAATAGTTTAGCGTATAGGCTAGGAATTGATAACACTAAATTTTTGGGATACATAGATAGAATTATTAACCCAAATAATGATAAAAAGATCATCTCTTATAGGGGATATCCTAATGGTATTTCTCAAGAATTACCTCGGAGATGATGAGTGTGATTAGGCAGGATTATCTATATCTATAAATTTTGTATCTAAAGTAAACTCTTGTTTAAGTAATTCAGCAATAGCCTTAACACCTTCTTTTTCTGTAGCATGATGTCCTGCTGCGATATAGTTTATACCTAGTTCTCGAGCAGTATGTGTTGTTCTTTCAGAGATTTCTCCGGATATAAAAGTGTCAGCTCCGGCTTGATATGCATATTCAATATAGTCTTGTGCTCCACCAGTACAAATAGCTACTTTTTTATTTTGCTGTTTTGTAGAAATTACAGTTGGTTTTCTGTCAAGTTTATTTTCTATTAAATTGCTAAAAGTATCTAAATCTAAATCACAGTTACCTATCACTGAAATATCAGGCTTGGAACCTGTTTCAAAAAATTCTATATTTGTAAGATTTAGTTTTTTTGCTAATAAGATATTATTACCTATTTTAGAATGTCCATCTAGAGGTAAGTGATAACTAAATAGGTGTATACCATTTTTTATAAGTTTTGAGATACGCTCATACTTCATACCAACGATAGGGTAACTTTCACCTTTCCAAAAATAACCATGATGTACAATAATGGCATCAGCATTCTCTTTTACAGCTTGGTCTATAAGTGCCTGACATGCTGTGACACCAGTGACAATTTTTTTGATATCTCTATCTCCTTGAATCTGTAGACCATTTGGGCAATAGTCTTTAAATTGAGCAATATTAAAGTAGTTATCTAAGTAATTTTCTAATTCTTTAAAGTTCATAGCTTATGAAAATTAATCTTTATGATGATATAATCTTACATTGTATACTTTTCGTGAAATTATTTAAAAATATAAATATAATTTTTTGGGTTCTTATATGAGTAAAACAAATGTTGTAAGAGTTGGAGATGTCTTAATTGGCGGAAATAATCCGGTTGTTGTCCAATCAATGACAGATACATATACTGCAGATATTGAAAAGACAGTTAAGCAAATTTTAGCTCTTCATAAAGCAGGTAGTGAGATAGTTAGAATTACCGTTAATGATGAGCTAGCTGCTGCCGCTGTGCCAGAGATTGTTAAAGAGTTGGCAAAGCATGATTGCCATGTACCTTTGGTTGGTGATTTTCACTATAATGGTCATACTCTACTTAGTAAATATCCAGAGTGTGCAAAGGCACTAGCAAAATATCGCATAAATCCAGGTAATGTGGGTTTCGGTAAAAAGAAAGATACTCAGTTTGCAGAGATTATCAAAATTGCAATTGCAAATGATAAGCCTGTTCGTATTGGAGTTAACTGGGGAAGTTTAGATCAGGCATTATTAGCTAGATTAATTGATGAGAATAATGCTCAAGAAAGTCCATTAACATTACAGCAAATAATGCACAAAGCGCTTATTACTTCAGCATTAGAGAGCGCAAAATATGCGCAAGAGCTTGGTCTAGCAAAAGATAAAATCATTATTTCATGTAAAGTTAGTGAAGTTCAAGACTTAGTAGCGGTGTATCAAAAGCTTGCTAAAGAGTGTGACTATGCTCTACACTT
Source organism: Francisella sp. SYW-2 (assembly GCF_008711475.1). Taxonomy (NCBI): domain Bacteria; kingdom Pseudomonadati; phylum Pseudomonadota; class Gammaproteobacteria; order Thiotrichales; family Francisellaceae; genus Francisella; species Francisella sp. SYW-2. The sequence continues at coordinate 22,768 of NZ_VXKO01000003.1, forward strand.
AGGGCTGACTGAAGCAGGTATGGGTACAAAAGGTATTGTTGCTAGTGCTGTTAGCTTGGGGATATTATTACAACAGGGTATAGGTAACACTATACGTGTATCATTGACTCCAGCACCAAATGCTCCACGTACAGAAGAGGTTAGAGTTTGTCGAGAGATTTTACAAAACCTCGGTATGCGAACATTCACGCCAAGTGTGACATCTTGTCCAGGCTGTGGAAGAACTACTAGCTCATTTTTTAGAGAGTTAACTAGTACAGTTAAAGATCATTTAGATGAAAAAATGCATACATGGAAAGACCAATATCATGGTGTTGAAGCTATGAAAGTAGCGGTAATGGGGTGTGTAGTAAATGGTCCAGGTGAGTCAAAAAATGCTGATATTGGTATTAGTTTACCAGGCAGTGGAGAGTCTCCTGTAGCACCAGTATTTATAGATGGCAAAAAAGCTCATACTCTCAGAGGTGATAATATCTCAAAAGAGTTTATAGAGATTGTCGAGAATTATGTTAAAAATCGTTACGCTAAAAAATAGGTAAGTTTAAGAGGATGTCAGTAGTTTTTGTAAATACGCCTTTTGCTAGACTTAAACTAGGTTATACAAATAATACTCAAGGCTTTAGTAAAGATAAATATGCTAAATTTAATCTAGCAAATAATGTTGGTGATAAGCATTTAGCTGTAGAAAAAAATCGTAATTCATTTAGATCGTACATCAACGCTGATATTAAATGGTTAAGGCAAAATCACACAAATATTGTCACATATTTTGAAGAATATAGTGGTGAATTTTGTGATGCTATAGTTACAGATAAGCCTAAGCAGGCTTGTGTAGTTTTGACAGCAGATTGCCTGCCTATAATACTTTTTGATAAAAAGATGACAAAAGTAGCTGCTATTCACGCTGGTTGGAGAGGTTTGTTGCAAGGAATATTAGAGCAGACTCTCAAAGAGTTTGTTGGCTTAGATCTAGTAGCTTGGTTTGGTCCTTGTATCTCTGGAAACTTCTATGAAGTAGGCTGTGATGTTCATGATAAATTTGTAGAGCAGCATGAAGCTTATGGACAAGCATTTCGCTCAAAAAGTGAAGATAAATATCTTTTTGATATGAAAATGGTAGCTCGACAAATATTAAATGATAATCACTGTTTTGATATAGTCGACTCTGGCTTATGTACTTACAGTAACAAAAGATTTTATTCTTATCGTAAAGAAGGTACTACAGGTAGACAAGCTACATTTGTATGGTTTGAATGAATTTAAATATATCTAATGGGGATAAAATGTCTGAAAAAATACAAGTTTTAAAAAGGTTGATGAAAGAGAAAGGCTATGATTTTTATCTAGTTCCATCTATAGATGATCATAATAATGAATATGTTCCAGAATGCTGGCAGTACCGTAGTTGGATTAGTGGGTTTGATGGCTCAGCAGGAGATGTGCTTGTAGGCTTAGATAGGTCTTATCTTTCTACAGATGGTAGGTACTTCACTCAAGCAGATTTTCAACTTGATAAAAATGAATTTGAGCTATTGAAACAAACAACTTTTTCTTCAAAAATAGAAGAGTGGCTTGAAGAAAATTTAGCTGGTAAAACACTTGCGATAGATCCAAAAAAAATAGGTATTACTAGAGCGGAAAATTTATTATCAATAGCAAAAAAAGTTGATGGTAAAATTGTTTTTGATAATACTAATCTGGTAGCTCAGGCTCAAAAAGAGCTTAATCAAGAAATAGCATTGCCTAAAGAGAAAATATTTGCTCATGAGATTCAATATTCTGGTCAATCTGTTGATTCAAAGTTGAGAAATCTTAGAACATATTTAAAATCTATCAAAGCTGAGTGTTTGATAGAAACAAGCTTAGACTCAATTATGTGGACTTTAAACATAAGAGGTAGAGATATCAAAAATACGCCATTAGCAATTTGTTATATGGTGGTTACAGTTGAAAGTACTTTCTTGTATATTGATAAAGATAAAGTCACGGGAGATGTTCTGAGTGATTTTGAGCAAAACAATATTATTGTTCTGGATTATAAAGAGTTTTTTACAGATTTGAAAAAGTTTGCTGCAAAGTTTGTTATTGATAGTAATATTGCAAGCTATGCTGTTAAATTAGCAATCAAAGAAAATGAGCATAGTAAACTTATCGAAGATACCAGCCCAATAATTTTAAGCAAAGCTCTTAAAAATTCTGTGGAAATAAATGGATCAAAAGATGCTCATAAAAAGGATGCTGCAGCATTTATTTCGTGGTGGCATTGGATGGAGAACAACTATCAAGGGATAGATGAGCTTGATGCAATGGCAAAACTCAGAGAGTTTCGCGCTAAGCAAAAGGGTTATGTTGAAGATAGTTTCTCATATATTGTTGGTCATGCTGCTAATGGTGCGATTATTCATTATTCAGCTAAGAGAGATGCAAATCTAAACAAAATTGATGATCAAGCACCTCTACTATGTGACTCTGGAGGTCAGTACAAAGAAGGAACAACTGATATTACTCGTGTACTTCACTTTGGTAGACCATCTAATGAACATAGAAGATACTATACATTAGTTTTAAAAGGTCATCTTGGTTTAGGCAGGGCAGTCTTTCCAAAAGGAACTACAGGATCTCACTTAGATATATTAGCACGTGAGCATTTATGGCATTTCTGTTCAGATTATGCTCATGGTACAGGTCATGGAGTTGGTAGTTTCTTAGGTGTGCATGAAGGTCCTCAACGCATAAACTCAGCATCAAAAGTTGAGCTAATGCCTGGTATGATTCTAAGCAATGAGCCGGGAGCATATTTTCCAGGTCAGTTTGGTATTAGAATTGAAAATTTGTGTTATGTAAAACAACGCAATCAAGATTCTCCTACAGGGCATGGACCTTTTTATTGTTTTGAAGATTTGACATTAGTACCTTATGAATATAAATTGATTGAAACATGGATGCTAACTTATACCGAGAAAAAAACTATAAACAATTACTATAGTAGAATTAGAAAAGAAGTATTACCATTAATCGAAGATCAAGAAGTCAAAGATTTCTTATTATTCAAGACAAGACATATTAAATAGCTGAATAATTTTTTATTTCTAATATTTTTCAATTAATATAGATGAAAATTTCTAGTGATATTTTTGTGATAAAAAATAGGTAAACATGGCAGCAAAAAAGAAAAACTCTAACAAAGACAATAAGAAGTCAATTAGCTATGTAAAGATAGTATTATTTTTGATACTAACTATTAGTGGAGGTTTTTCAGGACTTCTATTTGATAAGTTTGATATTAAAAATAAGTTTATAGATTTACGTTATAAAATATATAACTATTTTACTAGCGAGCCACTAAAGCATTATACTGCCAAAGATAATCAAAATATAATTGCAAAATTCTTTTCTGAAAGTGATAGTGCAAAAGATCAACAACAGCAGATAAATCAATTCGAGAACCTAAAGCAGTATCCGCCCGTTAGAACACTGCCTGCAGTGACTGATTATTGTCATGGTTTTTTGGCTTATGGTAATCCTAGTTATGATGTGACAGAAGGGTTAGGACAATCAAATCTCTATTTATGCCGTGATGGTTATGTGGTTGGATATAATTATCAGACTAAAGAGGCAAGCTGGGTAGCATTTAAGCTTACAAAGTCAAAAGTCGCTAATAAACTAAAAAGAGATGATAAATTTAAAGAGGATGGAGATATACCTTTTGTTTATCGAGCTACATTAGATGATTATTATCGTTCTGGTTATGATAGAGGACATTTGGCATCCTATGCTTCTATGGACTTTAGTAAAAAATCTGCTGATGAATCGTTTTTATTATCAAATATGTCGCCTCAAAAAGCCGGATTAAACAGGCAAGGTTGGGAGAGATTGGAAACAGATGAGCGAATTTGGGCAAATATGTATGATTCAATCTATGTATATACAGGTCCTATATATAAGAAACAGAAGATACATAAAACAATAGGTGATAATAAGATAGCGGTGCCGGATTACTTCTTTAAGATAATATATGTACCTTCTAAAAATCAAGCCATAGCTTTTGTAATGCCTAATGCAAGAGTTGAGAAGACAAAGATTGCAAATTATAGAGTATCAATTAAGGATATTGAACAACGAACTGGATTATATTTCTTGACTAATATTCAAGATAGGGGTTCCGTTGTAAATAATGTCTCTTCTATGTGGCGTACATCTTATTTATAGCTATTATTTAATAGACTATCTGCAATGAGCTTAGATGCTTGCTGAATAATTTTTTCATTACTTAGAGCTTTTACATCACTAGGATTTGTATATAAAACACTTAGAGCAAAAGGTTGTTTATCCTGTGGCCAAATTATCGCTACATCATTGGTAGCTGCATACTCTCCACAAGTTCCTGTCTTATCACCAATTATCCAATTTTTAGGCATACTGTAAGCTATTCTATTTGCACCAGTATTATTTTTTTGTAAATATCCTATGAAGATTTCACGATGTTTTTTGTCTAAAATATTACCAAATGCTAGATTATAGATATCTTGAGTTATAGCTTTAGGTGTTGTTTTGTTGATATTGCTATCTGGTTTTGTGCGGTTAATTTCAGGCTCATCATTCTTGATAATAGTATCTTTATCTCCAAGCTTTGTTACCAATTTATTAAGCTTTTCCAAGCCCCCAATCTCTTTAACAAGGATATTAGCAGCAGGATTATCACTTAGGATAGCTGCATAATTGAGCTGTGATATTGTCAAGGTTTTACCAATATTTTTGCCTGTTACTGGAGCATAACCTAGAGTACCAATATCGTCTTGAGTTATTAGAATTTTTTTATCTAAAAAACCTTTGTGTTGCATATCATATTCTAGAACTGCACCGACTAATAGAAATTTAAAAACACTACAAATTGGGAAGTGATAATTTTCATTGTAGCTGATATTAGTTTTATCATCTGTATTGACGGTGTATATACCGAGTTTGCCATGATGTTTATCTTCCAAATTCTTAAAAGAGTCATCTAGAGTAGTATTTGCTAGTAAAAATGTTGGAACTAAGGATAAAGATGTAAATAGTAGGCGTTTCATTTGAGTTTAACATATTATCATGAACCAATAAGTTAGAGTTTATAGAAGAGTTGTATTAAACAAAAATTTTATATAGCAGGTATTTATCTTTTTTTAAAGTCGGACAAGGAATATCTAAATATTTATAACATATCCTTTACAGGAGAAAAGTATAATTATTTTTTTTGTGATTTCTCTTTGATAATTATGCCAACTATTACACTGAATATTATTAGTAACCATATTAATGACATACCAACTTTCATCCAAATAGAATGATAATCATTGAGGTAAACCGTTTGCTCAAGAGAGGTGCGAGTATCTTTGGGTAGTTCTTTGACAATTATTCCATCTGAATTAATAACAGCTGTAATACCATTGCTTGTAGTTGTAAGAACATATTTGTTATTCTCTATAGCTCTTACTTGAGATATTTGTAGCTGTTGCTCACGTGCTATCGAGTCACCAAACCACGAATCATCGCTTATTATAGAAATAAGCTTAGCACCTTGCAGTTGATCTCGAACCTGTTCAGGATATGCAACTTCATAGCAAATAAAATTAGCAATAGGGGAGCCAAAGGCTGTCATAATAGGTTGTATATTATCACCAGCATTAAAACTACTAAGACCAACACTATCTACATATCCAAAAAACTTAATTGGAAAATATTCACCAAATGGGACTAAGTGGTGCTTATTATAAACGCCTTCACCTTTGCCAATAATGATTGAGCTATTATAAATTTTAGTTCCAGCAGTTGATTGATCAGCACTTAAAGATCCTATGAGCATAGCATTATTATTTTTATTTGCTAATTTTGTAAGATTTTTAAAATATTCACTCATGAATTGTCGATAATTAGGGATAGCATTTTCGGATAGTATTATTAAGGAATCTTTGTATTTAGATGCAGCTTGTTGATAGTACTTTTGCATTTTTGCAAAGTTATCACGATCCCATTTAAACCCTTGGACAAAATCGCCCTGGATCAAAACTACTTTTTGAGGTTGATTCGTTTGGATTTCAGGTTGATTGTGTTTAATAAGATAACCACCTAAACATAACGCTACTATAATAGCTACAACACTAATTGTCTTCTTAGTAGAAGTATTGTCACAGATGAAAAAGACTATTAGACAAGCAATCAAAGCAACTATATAGCTTACTAAATAGACACCACCAATATTTGCATACCAAATTAAAGGCGATTCTGTCTGTGAGTAACCAAGAGAAACCCAAGGAAATCCTCCCCATAGAAGGTTTGCTTTGACAATCTCAAAAAGTGTCCATAATGCAGGATAAATTAATAGCTTAGAAAAGTTATTAGCTTTACGTGTGAGAATATGGCTAAAAACACCAAAAGGTATTATATGTAAGAAACTAAGTAAAATTACTAATGCAATAGCAGCAGATAGTCCAGCAGCTACTGATTCGGTAAATAGATGAATACTTATATATACCCAAGATATACTAGTACCAAAAAAACCTATTCCAAATAACGTAGATGTGAAAAAAGCGTCACGAATTCTAACTGATCGATTTAATAAATAAAAAAAAGCTACTAAAGCTACAACAGCTAATACATCGATGCGAAATGGAGCAAAAGCCAACGTTAGTAAGGCGCCACTTACTATTGGAGGAGCGATTTTTAGAATAATCTTTTTCATTACTTCTTAAATTTTTCTACTAAAATTTTGATGATTTTTCTATTATCTGCTTCTTGTACTATAAATTTCAAGCCATCAATAACAATACTATCGCCTTTTTCAGGTAATCTTTCTAAAGTCTGAATTATCATCCCAGCGATAGTATCATAATCACCATCATCATCTATCGATGCTGCAAAATATTCGTTGAAATCTTCAATTGATGTTGTAGCATCAATTATAAATTTATCATCAGCTATTTTGACAATATTTTGACTAGAAATATCAAACTCATCTTCTATATCACCAACAATTTCTTCTAAGACATCTTCGATAGTTATTAGTCCAGAAATTGCACCATACTCGTCAACAACAATAGCAATATGATTTTGACTATTTTTAAAGTCTTTTAACATTGCATTAAGTTTTTTTGTTTCCGGTATAAAAATAGCAGGGCGAAGTATAGTTTTTATATCTTCTGCTTTTAGTTCTTCATCATCAGAAGATTCAATTTCTTTTTCAAAAATTAGTTTTAATAGATCTTTTGAATGCAGAATACCTAGTACCTCTGACTTATCTCTACAATAAACTGGCAAGCGCGTATGGCTTGAGTTTATAGTCTTTTTTAGGATTTCACTGATTGACATTGACATATCTATAGCAACTATTTTTGTATGAGAAATCATAATGTCACCGACATCTAAAGATGATATTTTCATAGCACCAATTAGCATATTTTGTGATGTTTTATCAATAACTTCATTATCTGCTGCTCTATTAATAGCATCAATAAGGGCATCTTCATTTTTAATATTAAAAATACTCGACGTAAGTTTTTTTATGAAATGATTATTTTCTGACATTTAAGTTCTCTTGTTCAATATACGGATTTGCTATATCTAGCTTAGCTAATAGTTCAATTTCTAAGCCTTCCATTTCTTCGGCTTCATGATCAGTAATATGATCATAGCCTAGTAAATGTAATAACCCATGGATAAAAATATGTTGCCAATGGTCATCTAAATTTTTATTTTGCTCTTTGGCTTCTTTCTTGAGTACTTCTGGAGCTATAACAATATCTCCCCAAAAATTGGCAGCTATATCTTCTGGTAACCCTTCAGGTTTTTCAAATTCAAAAGAGATAATATTTGTCGGTTTGTCTTTGTGACGGAATTGCTTGTTAATTTGCTGTATTTCTTGATTTGATACAATACTCACATTAACTTCAGCTTGTGAAATATTATGCTTATCAGCTACGAGAGCAAAACATTTTTCTAGTAAATCTTGATTAGGTATGGGGTGTTCGTCATCGTTGATGACATTTAAATTTAGACTATCCATTTTTAGTGTTCTCTTCATGCTTATCATAAGCATTTACAATTTTTTGAACTATTTGGTGGCGTACAATGTCAACTGATTTTAAATAACTAATAGCTACACCATCAATATTATCAAGAATTGATAGGGCGTGTCTTAGGCCAGAAGTTACATTCTTAGGTAAGTCAACCTGAGTTATATCTCCTGTTATGACAGCAGTAGTATTAAAACCAATTCTTGTTAAAAACATCTTCATTTGTTCCTTAGTAGTGTTTTGACTTTCATCAAGAACTATAAAAGAGTCATTAATGGTTCTACCACGCATATATGCCAAAGGCGCTATCTCGATGGCTTGTTTTTCTATTAGTTTTGTAACTTTTTCGACACCCATAAAGTCAAACAAAGCATCATACATTGGACGTAAGTAAGGATCAATTTTTTGAGCTAAATCGCCAGGTAAGAAACCCAATTTTTCTCCAGCTTCAACAGCAGGGCGAACAAGTACTATTCTTCTAACTTCACCTCTTTCATAAGCAGATACAGCACAAGCAATTGCCATATATGTCTTACCCGTACCTGCAGGACCAACGCCAAATGTAACAAAATTATTTTTGATATTATCAAGGTAAATAGCTTGGTTCTGTGTACGTGCTTTGAGTTTTTTACTTCGTAATTGAACTTCAGCTTCTTCAACTTTTTTTTGAGCTTTATTACTTGATGCTACTTTTTCTTTTGCGGTAGCATTTAGGATCGTTGTGATTTGCTCTAGGTCAAGCTCAGTATTTCCAGCTAAAATTTCAGCATAACATGACTTAATAAATCTTTTTGCTTGAGTATTATTAGCGCTTGATTCACTTGTTATTTCAAATTCATCCGCACGGTGTTTAATTTCAACATCAAAATAATTTTCAATCGCGCGAATATTTTCATCAAGGTTACCACAAAGTAGCATCATGGCATCGTAATTATAGGGCTCTAGAACAAATTGAGTTTTATTCATAAGTTAAATAAGTTCTCCTCTAAGAGAGTTTGGTAAGTTTTCCGTTATTTTAACCATAGCAAACTGACCAATCAAAGACTTATCGCCCATGAAATTAACAATTCTATTATTTTCTGTCCTACCAGCTAGAACATTATCATCTTTTTTAGAAGTACCTTCAACTAAGATTCTTTGCTCTGTTCCAACCATTTGTCTAGAAATAATTTGGGCATTACTATTTAATAAATCTTGTAGTCTTTTTAATCTATCTTTTTTTACTTCCATTGGTGTATCATCAGGTAAGTCAGCAGCAGGAGTACCAGGACGTTTACTATATATGAAGCTAAATGACTGATCAAAATTCACATCTTTCACTAAATCCATAAGTTTTTGGAAATCTTCTTCAGTTTCACCTGGGAAGCCAACGATGAAGTCAGATGAAATAGTAATATCTGGTCTGATTGCTCTTAATTTTCTAATTTTTTGTTTGAATTCTAAAATTGTATGATTTCTTTTCATATTAATTAGAACTCTGTCTGAACCATGTTGCACAGGTAGATGTAAATGGTTAGCTAGTTCAGGTACACTGCCATAAGCATCAATCAGATTTTGTGAAAACTCTACAGGGTGAGAAGTTGTAAATCTAATTCTTTCAATACCATCTATTTCAGCTATGAAGTGAATTAGTAATGCTAAATCTGCAGTTTCGCCATTTTCCATTGGACCTAAGTAGTGATTTACATTCTGTCCTAATAGAGTAATTTCTCTTACACCTTGCTCTGCTAGAGCTGCGCATTCTCCAAGTACATCTTCAAATGGTCTGTTAACTTCAGGTCCACGAGTATATGGTACTACACAGTATGAGCAATATTTATCACATCCTTCCATAATTGATACGTATGCTTTAGCACCTTCAGCTTTTGGCTCAGGTAAAAAGTCAAATTTCTCAACTTCTGGGAAAGATATATCAACCTGAGATTTTTGAGTTTCTCTTTTTTGCTTGATCATTTCAGGCAGTCTATGAATTGTTTGAGGACCAAACACTAAATCTACAAAAGGAGCTCTTTTAATTATATTTTCACCTTCTTGAGATGCAACACATCCACCAACACCAATAACTAGGTCTTCATTTTTCTTTTTAAGATTTTTCCATCTTCCTAACTCATGAAATACTTTTTCTTGGGCTTTTTCTCTAATTGAACATGTATTGATTAGAATTATATCTGCATTTTTATAGTCATCAGTTTTGACAGTATGAAAATGCTCATCTAATACTTCATGCATTTTTTGCGAGTCATATTCATTCATTTGGCAACCCAAAGTTTTTATAAAAACTTTTTTTTGTTCTTTCATTGATTTGAAACCTTTATATATTTATATCTGTTTAGTAATTTTTCTCTAAGTATAAGAGAGTTGTTTATAATAAAATGCTCGCAAATTCTATCATAAAATTTAATTAAAAGCACGGCAAGTGTCTAGACTAATGATTATCATTAATGCAAAATACTCGGAGTCAATTATTTTATATTCTCATTTGTAATGAAACAAAATCAGTTTACTGAAGATAGTATTTGGCAATACTCTATTGAGCATACGAGTGATTTATCAACTAATCTTAATCGTTTAAATGATATTACTAAAGAGTCTATTCATGGTGCTCAGATGCTATCAGAAAAGATGGTGACTAAATTACTACAATTTTTTGTATTTACGACTCAAGCAAGAATTTGTGTGGATGTTGGCACATTTACTGGAATGTCGGCTATCGCAATGGCAGAAGTATCTGTTAATACAAAAGTCTATACAATTGATAGAACTAATCAGTCAGGCGAAGTAGTTGCAAAAGATTTTATAGCTCAATATCCTAACATAGAGTACTGTCAGGGTAATGCCATTGATATATTACCAACCCTACCAGATCAGATAGATATAGCATTTATTGATGCTGATAAAAAACAAACGCAACAGTATTTTGATATTTTGATTGATAAGCTATCTGATAAAGGAGTTATCATCGTAGATGATATACTTTGGCGTGGTGAGGTAATAAACCCCCAAGATAAACGAGCAAAAGCACTGGATAGTTTTAATAAATATGTAAGTCAAAGAGATGATTTGGAGACATTGGTTTTACCAATTCGTCATGGTGTGAATATTATAAGAAAAAAGTAAAGAGGGTAAAATGAAGAAAGCTATATTATTTGTTTTTGTTGCCTTACAATTTTGTTGTGCTAGTGGGTATGCGACCACATGTGACAGTCCAAATATTGATGGAGTTAAGTGGTATCATGATTCTGATGAAAGAAGAGCACTATATCTTGAAATCTATAATCTAGCAGGGCATAGAATAGAGTATCAAGTTGAAAAACAACATCTTAAAAAAGGTACTTGGGGTATTATCTTAGATGTTGATGAGACTGTATTAGATAACTCTTGGCAGGAGTATGATAATTATAAAGATTATAGTTATAGTGAACAAAAGTTTAGAGAAGGTATAGTTGAGCAAAGGGCAAAAGGTTTACCAGGTGCAGCGATGCTTACAAATAAAGTACATGAGTTAGGTGGATATGTTAGTTTTGTAACAAATCGTTACGGTTCAGATGATAAAATAATTAAAGCTACAGAAGAGAATTTAACAAAAGAAGGTATATATTATGATCAAATTTTGTTCTCTAATGATAGTGTTAAAAAACCTCATGATAAAAATGCCAGGTTTGAAGCTGTAATAACAGGTAAATATTCGGATAATATTATCTTTACTAAAAAATTACCAGCACATAGTGTGATAGCTTATTTTGGTGATAATATTCAAGATTTTCCTAAGATGACACAAGAGAATATGAGAAAAGTTGATAATGATAAGTATTCCGTATTTGGCAAAAAGTATTATATTTTTCCTAATCCTATGTATGGAAGTTGGCAGTAATTAAGGATTAAAAAAAGTGGCAAAATTATATTTTAGATATTCAGCAATGGATGCTGGTAAAACATTAGATCTTTTAAAAGTAGCTTATAATTATGAGGATAGAGGCAGAAAACCTATGGTTTTAACTTCTGCGATAGATAAGCGAGCAGGATTAAATAAGGTCAAGTCACGCATAGGTATAGATCAAGATGCTTACTCTTTGACAGATCATGATAATATATTTGAGTTTATTAGAGAATATAATAAAAAACACAAAATAGACTGTGTATTGATAGATGAAATACATTTTTTTACTCAAGAGCAAGTTTGGCAACTTTCTGATGTTGTTGATTTAATGGATATACCTGTTATATGTTATGGGCTTCGTACAAACTATTTGGGCCAACCCTTTGAAACCTCGGCTTTATTACTTGCAATTGCTGATACTTTAGAGGAGGTTAAAACTATATGTTTCTGTGGTAAAAAAGCTAGTTTTAATATGATGGTGCAAAATGGTAAAGCTGTAAAAGAAGGGAATCCAATAGTTGTCGATGATGATTCTCTAAAAGATATTGATACAAAATATGTTTCAGTTTGTCGTAAACACTGGAAAAAGGGTGAATACCAGTAAGCAGAAGAGGTTTTTATTCAATAAGCATTAAAATATGTTGAGCGTTTCTTACACCTAGCTGAGCTGCCTTTTTGTAGTAGTACATGGCTTTTTGTTTATCATAAGGCACACCGTTTTGCTCTTCATTATAGTACAAGGATGCTAATTTATAGTAGGCTGGACCATACCCTTTATCTGCGGATTTATTAAAGTAGTCAAGGGCTGTTTTGTATTCTTTTGCGTTGTAGTAATATTCTCCAGCATAGTACATAGCATAAGCATCACCACCTTTTGCTGCCTGTTCTAGCTTATATAACTGTCTAAAGTCACCTTTTTGAGCAAAGATTTGCATTCTTTGGACTTTCTCTTCATGAGTTAATTGAATTTTTTCTTCAGGAGCTTTTTTAAGCTTGCTATTCTGCTTTCTATTTTCTTTTGTATTTTGAGCTTGATTATTTATAACCTTTATTTTTTCAAAATCTTTTAATTTTGGTGATAGTGATGAGTCTTTTACTTGTATGTTTTTTAAAGCCTTAATAGCATACTGCTTAATAAATTTATTTTCATTATTATAGAAAAAATAAACAATTCCTTCATACTTGTTACTGTTAGCTTTTTCTCCAAAGTCAAATCTTAAAGACGATCTAATATCAATGTATTTTGATAGTATTAAGAAGTCATCAATATAGCTATAATCTAAATTATCATTAATATCTAACATCTTCATATCAATAGAGGACTTTAGTATATCTGAGTAAAATTGCTGTAACTGACCTTTATTAACTCTTGATAGGTTTAAATAGATTAAACCATTTAGATTTGGTATCTCTTGTTTTGGTGTTGATAGAGCAAGTTCGATTTTTTGTTTTACTTGTTCTGCTCTTCTTGCTTTCTCAATTCGTTTTTTTCGCAAGTTTTGTTGTAGTTCAATACGCTTTAGTCTTTCTTTTTCTAGTGTTTCTAACCTTTCTTGCTTAACTAGTTCTTCGACTTTTACGATTTCTTTTTTTGCTAGTTCTGCCACTTTTGGGTCAGAGCTGTACAGTAGTGTCTGCCATAACATTAGAGCTCTATAGTTATCACCTTTTTTTGTAAAGTCTCGGGCTTGAACAATAATAGCTGGTTCATAACCATTAGCTGCAGCAGTTGTAATGTATTTATCTATGTTTTTTTCATTCTCATTGGTTAATTTACCATTTTGATAAGCTAGATAAATGTCATATAAAATTTCTGAATCAATAGTTGCAATTAGGTTGTTATCTGAATTAATCATGTTTGCGATAGATGATATTGACTTTTTGTAACCTAAATCGTAGGACTTTTTAAAATATTTTATGGCTTTTTTATTATCTTTATTGACTCCTAGTCCATCTCTGTAGAGAGTACCTATCTGGTAGAATGCTTGTGGATAGTTTAGGGCTGCTGACTTTTTATAATATTTATATGCATCAAAATAATTTTTTTCTGTACCAAGTCCATACTGGTAAGAGTATGCTAAATAGAAAAAATCTTGAGCTGATGCTTCATCACCATCTACAAGCTCTTTAATAATGTTGAACGCATTCTTATAACCACTTTTATTGTGACTTTTAATATCTGTGATAGCAGTATTATATTCTTTGAGAAACTTGCTATGTCTATAATCTAGATAACTACTTACACCATAGACACCTCCACTGAGAATAGTTACAATTAGTATAGCGCCAAGTATATTCTTCTTATTTGCCTTTATGTGACCAATTCTTTTTGGCTTTTTTGAAGTGTTTTTTGATTCAGACATTAACTATAGTTTCAAATAAATGTATCTAACTATTCTATATAATAACTTTATATTTATTTTAAGACAATTAGATATTGTTGTCTTGGTTTTTTAGATTTAGAAGAAGTTGTTCTTTTTCTTGCTGTATCGTTAGAGGGTCTTCTAAGGAAATTTTACCAAAATGTCCTGCTCTGAAATCATGGACTATATTTTTAGAAGCCTGTTTTATATTGTAGTTGGTTTTTACAGCAGATATATCTTTAATTATTTCTTGAGGGTGTTTTTCTAAAAAATCTTGCTCAGATATGAAATTGTATCGCGATAAGAAGTTTTTTGTATCTCTCTCTTTGAGAAAGTTTATAAGATAGTGAGCGGTACCTTCGTAGTCCATCGCCGTATCACGAATAGAGCCAATACTTGCAATTCTATAACCACTAGCTTCACTCTTGGGGCTAGGGAACATGATTCCTGGAGTATCAAAAATCATGAAATTTTTACTAATATCGATGCGTTGTTGTAGCTTAGTTACGGCTGGTTCATTTCCTGTTTTAGCAACTTTACGACCAGCAAGCTTATTTATCATTGTTGATTTTCCAACATTCGGTAGTCCAAATACTATAGCTCTAGTGGGCTTTAAAACCGTGCCTCTTTTAGGACATTTTTTTTGAGCTAACTCAACTATTCTTTTTGCTATATTTTTGTCTTGTAATGTATTAACTGCGATGGCGCTACCACTATAGAAATCCAACCATTGTTTAGTTACTTGAGGGTTGGCTAAATCACTTTTTGATAAAATTCTTATTATTGGCTTATCTCCAACAATATCTTCTAAAACATGGTTGCTACTAGAGTCGGGAATACGTGCGTCCACAATCTCAATAGCAATATCAGTAGATGGCATTTTTTTGCGAAACTCTTTAGTAGCTTTATGCATATGCCCAGGGAACCAATGTAACATTATATATAAATAGGCTAGGATCGGTTAATATAGAACATGATTTTACATATTGTATGTGATTTATGCAAAGTTATCTTTTTTTAATGAATGATGATTTTTAATTTATTATAGTAAGGTTTATAATTCTTCAGGAATATTTTTATTAAACAGGAGTTGTTTGGATAATGAATTTTTTGATAATTGACACATCGAGTAAGTATTGTTCCGTGGTATTATCTGCCAATGGAAGAGTATATGGTGATACTAGGGAGATTCCTAGGCAACACAATAAATACTTACTAGAGATGGTTAAAAGTATTTTTGATAACTCTTGTATAGATATGGAATCATTAGATTTTATAGCTTATGGTGTTGGTCCTGGTAGCTTTGTTGGAGTGAGGCTTGCAGCAGCAGTAAGTCAGGGCTTTGCTGTAGGCCTGGATATTCCTGTTGTAGGGTTTTCGAGTATGTTTGCATTAGCTAAAAGTACACCAACAACATCAGACAAGGTAGCCGTGATTCTTGATGCCAAGATGGGAGATTTCTATTTAGGACTTTACGATTTGCAAACAAATCAAATAATTTCTGAGAATGTTTATAAACTTGAGGAATATTCAGAAAAGTTATACTCAGGTTACGAATTAATAGGAGAATCTATAGCTGAGATACAAATAGTTAATAATGATTTTAAAATTGACGTAGATAAGATTGTAGACTATGTATTTGATATGTATCAGCAGCAGAAACTAAATCAAAGTTTAACTCAAGAGACCTTCCCAGTTTATTTGAGAGGGACTAGTCATTGGAAAACAAAAGGAGAATAATCTTATGTGTAGATGGCTAATGTATCATGGCGATAAAATTAAAATGAGTGATTTATTGGTAGATCCAGAGAACTCACTCATACATCAAAGTATACATTCATCTCAAGGCGCTGTTTCTGTTAATGGAGATGGTTTTGGTATTGGTTGGTATACAAGTTTGCACAAAGAACCAGGAGTTTTTAAGGACTCATTACCAGCTTGGAATAATCAAAACTTGATATCTATAGCTAAGCACATAAAAAGTAGAAATTTTATGGCACACATAAGAGCTAGTACTATTGCGCCAACATCTAGAGTTAATTCTCATCCATTTGTATTTGATAAGCATCTATTTATGCATAATGGTTCTATCGGTGATTTTGATGAGATTCGTCAAGAGATTGAGCAACATATCAAACCTCAGTATTTCAAAGCAAGGTTAGGATCTACAGATTCAGAAGCTATATTTTTATTAGCTTTATCAAATGATATAGATAAGAATCCAACGACAGCTATAGCCAAATCTATTGAGCAAATAACAAAAATCCAATCTAGAAATGGTTTGAAAGAAAAAGTTAAAGCAAGTATTGCCTACTCGAATGGACATACATCATATTCGCTAAAAATGTCTACCATTGGTAATGAACCATCGTTATACTATATAAGTTATAAAGATATTATAGAAACTCTAAAACTATCAAAAAAGCATAAGTTAAAAAAATGGTTATTTAGTACTATCAGAGCCCTTGGTTGATTCTGACTTGTACACATATATAGACAATTATTCTTGTATTGAGATTAAACATAATGAGTTTAAAGTAGAAAAGTTATAAGGAATTAAAATGGCATCACTAAACACAAAGATTCAGAATGTTTCAACTTCACCAACTAATGCGATGGCAGCATTAGCAAAACAAATTAAAGATCAGGGGCATGATGTTATTTCGCTTGCTATTGGAGAGCCTGGCTTCAGCACACCAGAAGTTATAAAGCAAGCTGGTATAGATGCTATTAACAATAATATCACAAAATACACTAATGTTGACGGTATTAAGGAACTGCGAGAAGCGGTTTCAGCAAGATACAAAAGAGAATATAATGTTGATTTTGCTGCAGATCAAATTTGTATAACATCGGGCGCTAAGCATAGTCTACACAATATATTTAACTGTATTTTAGAAGAAGGAGATGAAGTTATTTTCTTTGCTCCTTATTGGGTGTCATATCCAGATATGATTGCTCTTACTGGAGCTAAGCCAGTAGCAATTGAAACTAAGTTTGAAAATGACTTTGAAATAGATGTTACAGATTTAGAAAAGCGTATTACAGAAAAAACAAAGGCTATTATTATTAATTCACCTAATAATCCAACAGGGTTAATTTACTCAAGAAAGTGTATTGAGGATTTAGCTAATTTGCTTAGAAAATATCCTAATATTTGGATAATAGGTGACGATATATATGATCAGCTTTATTTTAACAATAGAATCACTCTAGTAACAGAAGTAGCTCCTGATCTGGCTGATAGATATGTAATTGCTAGTGGAGTTTCAAAAAACTTTGCTATGACAGGTTGGAGAGTTGGTTTTACTATTGCTCCGAAGTTGCTTAATGATGCAATGAAAAAATTTCAATCACAATCAGCTACTTGTGCTTGTTCCATATCCCAGTATGCAGCTATTACTGCTATGGAAATGCCTGCTAAGGATTTGCAATATTTTGTTGACTCATATAAACAAAAAGAGCAGTTTGTTACAAAGTCTCTGAAAGATATGCCATATATTGATGTCAAGAATGCCGATGGTACTTTCTATCTTTTCCCAGATATTCGTGATTTAATCAAACACACAAAATTTAGTAGTGATATAGAGTTATGCAATGCGTTGCTTGAAGAAGAGTATGTTGCTATGATGCCAGGCACAGCATTTGGTTTGTCTGGATTTGCTAGAATAAGCTGTGCAAATGAAATGCCAGAACTTGAAGAAGCAATGAATAGACTTTCAAGCTTTGTAAAACGTCATACGTCTTGATTACTATTTATTAGATCTATTTCTTAATAAATCTCTTTAGAAAATATTTACTCCTAAGATTATGAAATAAAAACTTGTATTACTGAAGTAATTTTAATTAAGGCATTTTTAATTGTGATTAAACCTATCGCTTACAAACTCAGCGCATAATTTAGATTGAGTTTAGTAGCTCTTTAGCATCGACTTTACCAACAAAACTTTTCTCTTTATGTCCCTTTTGGTCAAAAATAATCACGCTAGGTGGTCCAAAAAGATTAAATTCTTTCAATAACTTGCTACTATCCTGTCCAACATCGGTAACATTAGCTTGAATTAATTTGTAATTTTTAAGCTTATTAATCACTTTTGGATTTGCAAAAGTTGTATGCTTCATATACTGACAGTCCAAACACCAGTTTGCATAATAGTCAACAATAACAGGCTTACCTTGTTTTTTAACTTTTTCTAAAGCTCTATGCAATTGTTTTGAATTAGTAACTTGCTCAAACTCTAGTTGTGGTTGGTTTATTTGAGCTGTTGTAGCTCCTAAAGGTTCAATAATACTTGTATTACCCATTAGAAATCCAATTAATAATGTGCTTCCGTAAATCAAAAATATATAAGCAAAAAGTTGTCTTACTTTTGCGGATGCTGTTTTGATATAAAAACTAAATGCACCTGAGTAAACTGCTAAGCTTAAAATCAAAAACCCGGTTAGCAATAGAGTAAATCGTGCAGGGATAATTTTTGATAACATATAAATTGCTAATCCAAGTAGCATAAATCCGGATATATGCTTGACCGTATGCATCCAATTACCAGTTTTTGGTAAGATTGAGCCACTAGTTGTTCCCACAATTAAGATTGGCACACCCATACCAAGCCCCATCGCAAATAAGATAAGTCCTCCATAAAAGGCGTTACCCGAATAGCTAATATAAGCTAGTACTGCTACCAAAGGAGCTGTTACACAAGTTGAAACAATCAACGTTGACAATATACCCATTATAAATACGCCAATATAGGTGCCGCTTTTTTGTTTACTACTTAGATTATTTACAGAACTAAGTATGAATGATGGTATTTTTAATTCAAAAACTCCAAACATTGCCACAGCCATAACCACAAACAATAATGCCATAGCCCCAATTGCCCATGGTGTTTGAAGTATATTTTGGATACCACCTCCAAAAATTCCTGCTAATACCCCAACTACTGCATAACTAATTGCCATCCCTAAAACATAAGATAATGAAATGCTAAATGCTTTTATTGTCGTTAATTGCTTTTGTCCAGTAACAATACTTGAGATGATTGGTAATAGCGGTAAAACACAAGGTGTAAATGTTAATAACAAACCTAAGCCAAAAAATATCAAAAATGCCCAAACAATATTTGTATGATTTAAAAAACTTGTATAATCGCTATCTCCAATATTTGAATGTGTAACATCTAATTTTTTCTGAAGCTCTTTAGGTAACTGGCCAAAATATTCTTCACCCTCGTAAATTTTGTTAGTTGATGATAAATCAAGGTTAAATTTTTGCTGAATAGGAGCAAAACAAATACCACTTTCAGAACAACCTTGATAAGCAATAACTAGTGGTAATTTATTAATAGTTTTATTGCTTCTACTAATTTTTAGCTTAATAGCTACACTATCTTTATAAATCTTTACTCGCCCATAAAAAGGATCATCTTTAATATGGTATGTTTTAGGAAAAATAGCCTTTTGAATATTGACTTGTTGTGGGGTTAGACTATAAAAACTAAAATTCTTTAAATACAGATAATTGCCTGGCTTAATATTCCATGTTGCTATTAAAGTATTTTCATTAAGAATTTTGACTTGTAATTGAAAATTCCTATCAACACTGTATTGTTTTATCATACTTTTATCAGCTAGACTCATTGAGCCTGGAGCAATGCTATCGATTGCATTAGCTACTAGGTTTTGTTGCGTGGCTGAAGTATTAGCAAAGCTAGACAATAAAAAACCTATTCCAACTAATATTAAAACATAAAATAACTTTGTTTTCTGTAACATATAAATACCTTTTTTGCTATTTTTGGTATAAAACTAATAACCATTTTTACTGAGTGTTAAATGGCTAGAGATATTATTAAATCATTAACAAAAAACAAATTTTGGTGGACGATAAATACGCTCTATCAATAAAAAACTTAGTCCTGAAACCATCTTGATAAATAGAATACCAATAGGCCGATAGATATTTGAAATTTGCTTGAATCTTGCTAAAAATGCTGCAAGACTAATGCTGTTGCAACCTATAGTTGTTGAAGTGGACGTGTTACTAGCACTACTGCAAGGATTACTGATAGTTATGTGATTAGATATAGGTGTTACATTACTAGCAGGAAAAATGCTAAAAACAGTACTAATGGCAAATACCAATAACATCATTCTTTTTAAAATTAACTTACGACCTATTTGTTTCATATTTACTTAAGTTTTATATTTATTGCTTTATGTACCAAGCTCCAAAATTTTAACAAGGGGTTGCTATAATCACAAGAGACATCGTACTTTAAACATAGTTATGAGTAAATATTGCTTAAATATATTTCTATACCTGTTAAAATCAATATATTATTTTTATTGTGAAATTTTTATGAAAAAGTGTGGCTATATTTCAATTATTGGTAGACCTAATGTGGGTAAATCTACTTTACTCAACAATATACTAAAATATAAAGTTAGTATTACTTCGCGTAAACCTCAGACAACAAGACATCAAATAACGGGTATCAAAACACTTGGAGATACACAGTTTATTTATGTTGATACTCCTGGCATTCATATAAAAGAACCTAAAGCAATCAATAAGTTTATGAATAAAGCAGCGACAACTATGGTAAAAGATGTTGATGTAATTTTATTTGTTGTTGAGTTGGGCAAGTGGACTGAGTTAGAGGATAATATTGTAGAGAAATTAAAGCATTCGCAAGTCCCAATATTTTTAGTTGTTAATAAGGTTGATAAAAAGAAATCATTAGAAGCATCAATGTTTATTGAGTCCGTTAAAGAAAAATTAAGCTTCTATGATGTGATATATGTTTCTGCTAAGCAAGGTCATAATGTAAATGAACTTGAATCAAGAGTCGAGAAACTTTTGCCTGAAACAGAGTATTTTTTCTATGAGGATGATCAAATCACTGATAGAAGTATTAAATTTATGGTTGCTGAAATAATTCGTGAAAAAATCATGCGAACTATTGGTAGTGAGGTACCTTATCAAATAGCTGTAGAAATAGATAGTTATAAGATTGATCAAGAAAAAGATATCGCTGATATTTATGCTAGTATACTTGTCGAAAGAGATAGCCAAAAAGGTATAGTTATTGGTGCAAAAGGAGTTAAGCTTAAAAAAATTGGTACTGATTCCCGCATAGACATCGAAAGATTGGTTGGTATGAAAGTTAACCTCAAAACACACGTCAAAGTAAAAAGTGGTTGGTCTGATGATGATCGAGCATTGAAGTCACTTGGCTATGATTTGATCTAAAACATTGCGATTATGCAGCGATTAGAAGTCAAAAAGTCTCGAAAATATAGGAAACTCATATACTGTTGCATGGTCTTTCTGACAAGTTTTGTTATTGGCGTCTATTATAACCAAAGTGTTATTCTTCTTTTTGGTATATTTTTGATTTTATTATCAATATTGTTCGAGACTGTATCAAATAAGCAAGTAGTTGAAACTATTATTTTACCCAATAGCTTAGATAATAATTCTTTAACATTTGTTATAAATGCTAAAGAATCTGATTTTTGGACTGTTAGAAAGTATATTGTTATTAATAGCTGGATTTATCTTTATGCCGTCCAGCAAGGTTCGAATAAAAAAATCAAAATATGGTTGCATAAATCAAATTTTAAAAGTAAAAATGATATTCGTGACTTGGCTAAATATATGCTATTCACTGAAAAATAATTAATCTTCAGTATAATCTTAGGTATACTTCTATCAAGTATATATCTAGAGGTTTTTTCCAATGTTAAATGAATTTAGATCACAGCTAAGCAAATTTTTAAAAGATAAACAAATTATTGAAAATGAATTATTGCGTTATGCATATTCTACAGATGCTAGCCTATATAGGATGGTGCCGAAACTAGTAATATTTGTTAAAACAGAAGTAGAAGTCGTAGAGATAATTAAATTAGCAAATCAATATAATGTTAAGCTAACATTTAGGGCAGCTGGAACTAGCCTTTCTGGTCAAGCCGTTACTGATGAAGTACTTGTGGTCTTATCTTCTGATGCTTGGCTTAATTATCAGGTTGTTGATAATGGTAATAAGATTAAGCTTGAGCCGAGCATAATAGGGGAGAATGCTAACAAATATCTCAAGATATACAATCGTAAAATTGGACCTGATCCTGGCTCAATTAATAGTGCTAAGGTCGGTGGTATTATTGCAAATAATGCTAGTGGAATGTGTTGTGGTACAGCAAAAAATTCTTATGCCACTTTAGATTCAATGCGAGTTGTGTTTGCTGATGGTCAAGTGCTAGATACATCTGATTCTGCTAGTATTACGAGCTTTAAAGAGAGTAATGAGAATTTCATAAACTCAATATTAGCTATTCATAGTCAGATAAAGAGTGATGAAGATTTGGTTGCTTTTCTTAAAAAGAAATTTTCAATCAAGAATACTAGTGGATATAGTCTGAATGCTTTTTTAGATTTTGATGATCCAATAAAAATTATAGAAAGATTAATCATTGGTTCTGAAGGTACTCTTGGTTTTGTTAGTAATGTGACATTAAATACTGTTGCTGACCATAAATTTAAGGCCTTGAATTTAATATATGGAAGCCTTGATGAGCTAGTGCGACTGACTACAGAGCTTGAGCCATATACCCCTTCATCTGTTGAATTACTTGACTACCTATCATTGAAATCAGTAGCAGATGTAGTGGAATTACAGCCCTTTTTGATAAACCTTGAAAGTTCTGATATTGCTGCGATTATGGTTGAAGTATCTGAGGATAGTCAAGATAGCTTGGATAATAAACTTGATATAATAAATCAAAGTATTGAGCATGCAAATATTCTTCATCAAGTCGGCTTTAGGCAAGATGAGCGAGAGATTCAAACCATTTGGAAAGCTCGGAAAGGTGTCTTGCCTACAATTGCTGGGCAAAGGCCAAACGGCAGTACTGTGCTTATTGAGGATATAGCAGTAAATATTGCTGATTTACCAGGCTTGATAACAGATGTTAAACAGCTATTTATCAAATACAATTATTCCAATGCTGCAATATTTGGTCACGTTTTGGCTGGGAATATTCATTTCGTTCTTACTCCTGATTTTAATGATGAGAAACAGTTAATTGAATATGATGAATTTATGCAAGAAATTACTTCTTTAGTTGCAGAGAAGTATAATGGTTCGCTTAAGGCAGAGCATGGAAGTGGACGAAATATCTCACCATTCGCAATAGTGGAATGGGGTGATAAATGTTTGAATATTATGTGGCGCATTAAAAAGCTTTTTGATCCTAAAAACACTCTTAACCCTGATGTTAAACTTACTAAAGATAAGAGTTTGCATATTAAGAATCTCAAAGAATTAAATAGTGTTGATGAGAAAATAGATCAATGTATGGAATGCGGCTTTTGTGAGCCTGTTTGTCCATCAAGAAACTTAAGTTTAACTCCAAGACAAAGAAACTCTGTTGCTCGTAAGATTCAGACTCTAAACGGTAATCAAAAACAACAATGGCTTAAAGACTATGATTACTATGGTATACAAACATGTGCTACTACAAGTTTATGCAAAACTCGTTGTCCAGTTGATATTGATACTGGTGATTTTATTCTTAGCCAGAAAAAGCTACAAAACAAGCTAGTTAATCATGACAAAGAAATAACTAAAGCGAAACAAAAAGTTAAATTGGGGAACTTAGCTGCTAATTTTATAGGAAAGAAGAATCTTCAGGGTATGACTAAGCTACTACATAATAACTTCAAATCTATACCTGTATATTTGGAAACTATGCCAAAAGTACAATCCTCAAGCTTTATAGACTCTAATAGAGAAAATACAAAGCCAAAAGTATTATTATTACCAGCTTGTCCAAATAGAATTTTCGCCAGTAGTAAAAAATATACAAAGTATCCAAGTCAACTAATATTAGAAAAGCTGGGTTTTGAAGTTAATTATCCACAGAATTTGAATAATCAATGTTGTGGGCAGATGTATCACTCACAGGCGAATCATACTCAGCAACATGCATCTCAAGGTTTATTGGAGCAGAGTATAGATTATACTCAGTATGACTATGTGGTTACTGATAATAGTTCCTGTGCTAATTTTGCTAAAGATCAAAATTTGGATATTATAAATATTAACAGTCTAATTATAGATAAATTAGATAACATCAAATTAACAAAAAAGTATAATAAAATAGCTTTGCATATTGATTGTTCTACTCGTAAACAAAATATAGATAATAGTTATGTAAATGCACTAAAAAAATGTGGTACATCAGTAGTTGTTCCTGAGCAAATATACTGTTGCGGGTTTGCAGGAGATAAGGGTTTTACAACTCCTGAGTTAAATGCTACAAGTTTAGAATCTCTTAAGCCGCAAATTAAAGACTGTGAGGTTGGAGTTAGTTTTAATCGCAGCTGTCAGATAGGACTTTCATATCATGGAGAATTGGAATACATATCATTTACAGAATTGTTGCTAGAGTGTTTAGATTAAATAGCTATTTAAGTTGGTTAAAAATATCCTGTGATACTTTATCAACAGCTTGATCGCCATCTATTTTTATGTATTTTGGCGTTTTTGTATTTGCAGATGAGAAGTTTCTATAAAAATTAATTAGCTTAGACGTTTGAGCATGGTACACAGAGAGTCTTTCTTTAACTGTATCTTCATTATCATCAGTACGGGTTATCAGATCTTCTCCTGTAACGTCATCTTTGCCTTCAACTTTAGGGGGATTAAATTTAGTGTGATATGTTCTACCTGATGCAGGATGAACTCTTCTACCTGTTATTCTTTCTATTAATAGACTATCAGCAACATCAACTTCAACTATATAGTCTATATTTACACCCAATCTGTCTAGTTCTTCTGCTTGAGTTATTGTTCTAGGTACTCCATCTAGTAAAAAACCATTTTTACAGTCGTCTTTAGAAATTCTGTCTTTAACAATCTGGATGATAAATTCATCTGAAACTAACTGTCCGGCATCGAGCACTTTTTTTAGTTCTTGACCAATATTACTTCCTGACTTAATTGTCTCTCTAATCATATCTCCTGTAGATATATGAGCGATACTATATTTGTCTTCGATTATTTTTGCTTGAGTCCCTTTGCCAGCTCCAGGGGCACCTAAAAGTATTATACGCATAGTTAATTTAGCCTTAACGTTTTAAAACTATAGTTTACTTAATGTGGATTTAATTATAAAATAAACAAACTTATATATCTAGAAATAGAGTATCTAATTTTTGGCTACAGTTTTTTATAAGAAATTTTATGATATCGTTATTACTTGAGAAAAGACGCAAAAAAGCTCAAAGAACAGTTTTGGGTGTTGAATATGATAGGTGTTCACTTGCTAGTGTGAAGCTTGACAGAAAAGGCGATAGCTACGCGCTAGTTAGCTGTGATAGTGATATTTTTACGTCTGAAGCATATTTTGAAGGTGAGTTAACAACGGAATACGTTGGTAGCATTATTGCGGAAATAATAAAAAGGAATAAACTTGGCCGTTTTACTAAACTAGGTTTTGCTAGTTATAATGAAATTGATGTTACAAAAGAAGAAATTTCTTGTGATAAAAGAGCACTAGAGATAATCAAAAAAGAAGGTGTACTTTTTTATATATCTGAATACTTTTTGAAGAAGCGTTTTCCAGAGAGTTATGCTGATATTGCATATGACTATTACGATCAATTGGAAAGTAATGGTACGTTAATAGTCTATTATATATCTGATAATGAAAAGATGAAAAAGTTATATAACATTGCTAATAAAGCAAAGAGAGCCTTGTCTGCATGTGTTTTAGATAAGCTTGCGATTAGTGATTTTGTTTTAAATCTTTATCTTAGTGAAATATCTAAGCATGCAAATGATAGTATATTTTTAGGCTTATATTCAGATAAATTATCTATTTATAGCTTTTCTCCTCAAGGCGAATTAAAAAGTTATGAATCTGTTAAAATTTTTGATGAAAATATTAGTGATATAGCTTATGTTGATGAAGTTATCCAGCTGCTATTAAGGTTTATGGATTTTATGTCTTTGGATCTTAGTGAAAGTAATTTTGACAGTTTTGATGAAGTTCAAGATAATAATGTATACGTATATGGAATTAAGCAAAATTTTGAAAGTATCTTTGAGTCAATAAAAGATTTGTCTCAAAAAAATTGTAAAATACTTGATCCATTTGTAAATATTGATTCCCAGAGTTTTGGGAGCATAGAGCAGCCATATAGATATGTTTTGTCAGTGGCGATTGCTATGAAGGAGGCTTTGTAGTAATGAAAAATCTTAATTTTGTACGTGGTCGTTGGCGCCAAAAAAAGCTTACTTACATAGGTGTTGATCTAGCATTTATGGTATTGGTAGCTTTTATATCAATGTTTATTCTTTCGATAATATTTTCGTGGTCTAGTGATGAAGATATAAAGGTAGAGAGATATATCCAGACTCAAATTAGTAAGCTTAATAAAAATGTAGCAGAATACTCAGACGTAAAAAATCAAAGAGATAAACTGTTAGATGTATCATCTGACTTGGCAAATATTAAAGCTAGCCAGTATTATATATTACTTGGTATAGAGAAAATTTCTAGAGCTATTACTGACCAGTTATATATTACCAATATTAATTATGTATCAAATACTGATATCATTGTTATTACAGGCGATGTTAGAGATTTGAAATTACTTTCAATTTTTATGAAAAACTTAGAAATAGAGTTTAGAGTTAAAAAAGTGGAACTTAAAAATCTAGGATCAGAAAAAAATGGTCAAAGAAGCTTCTCTCTAGAGTTTAAGTTTGGTGAAGGTAATGCGTTTAAGGGGGAGAGTGTGAAATGGTAGATAAAATTAGAAAATTTCTTTTATCTAACAAGTACTCTGTAATTGTTATTGATACTCCTCTGAAAATTAAACTACCTGTGCTGATAGTAACTTTTGTTCTATTTGTTTTTATATTTTATGGTATATTGGTAAGCCCAGTTATATCAAAGGCAAATCAAAGAGAAAGCCATATAAAATCTATGGAATCTCAAATACCTAGATTAATTAAGAAAGAGAAAGACTTAAACGCACTTAAAGAGCAAGTTAAGGTGTTAGAAAAACATAATATTGAAGAAAGATTTAGTATTCCCGAGCGTCATTCTGTACCTATTTTTTTATCTGCATTAAATGAAGCTATTCGTAGTTCTGGTATTACAATTATTGATCTTTCACCTGCAGGAGTCGAAAAAAATAAATATTTAGATTTATACGCTCTTGATTTTAAAGCTAAATTAGTTGGTGATTTTCCCCAGTTAATTAAGCTTTTTGTTGCTCTAATT
The DNA here is from genome assembly GCF_008711475.1 of Francisella sp. SYW-2. Classification (NCBI taxonomy): domain Bacteria; kingdom Pseudomonadati; phylum Pseudomonadota; class Gammaproteobacteria; order Thiotrichales; family Francisellaceae; genus Francisella; species Francisella sp. SYW-2. Next base: position 50,358 of record NZ_VXKO01000003.1, read on the forward strand.
GATATGAAAGATATAGCGGTTATTACAAATATAAACATTAAAAAAGAGTCTGATACTAAAATAGTTACCGAACTAAATTTACAGACCTATTCACGTCAAGGAGTAGGAGCGTAAATTAAATGATTAGACATCAAAGATTAAAATTTCTAAGTTTTGTATTATTACTGAGTAGCTACGGCAGTTGCTATGCTAATTATGAAACTAGAATAAACCAAGTTAATGAGCTTATTCAAAATAGGACTAAAACTATGAAGAGTACCGAAAAGCTTGACATCCCTGAATATAAAGGGGATACATTAACCTTTGAAAGATTATCAAAGATACGTAATGTTTTTAATGTTGATCATGCACTCCCTTTTGAGAAGAAAGTTCCAATTAAAGGTATTGAACAAAAACAACAGGTTGTTAAGTTAAAACCTATAGTTGTTCCAGAAGAGCTTAAAGAGGTTATGAATACTAAACCTACAGGTTTACAACAATATCCTTTAAACTCTTTTAAATTTAAAGGAGTTGTTCTTCAAAATAAGCAAAAATGGGGTGTAATAGAGAGTTCAATGGAAACTAAGCCAATATATGTTAAGCAAGGTGAATTAATTGGACAAAACTATGGAAAAGTCAAAGATATTACCAAAGAGGGTATTGTAGTTGACGAATGGAAAAAGAATAATGAAAAAAGAGTTTGGCAAAAAACTCCAGTTGTTATACATTAGGATGAATTAATGTTTTTTAGAAAAAATAAATTATTAGCTATTTTGACCGTGATTGGAGGGTTCTTGGGTTGTGAAGTATCATTTGCTGACCCAAAAGAGGCTAACCAAACAGCTGTAAACCAGCTTCAAGAAACTAAGCAACCAGAAACAAAAATAGTTGGAAGAGATGAAAATAAAACTACTAACTATAATAAACATATAAAAGATTTAGAATTTCATCGAAGCTTGAATGGTAGTGCTGTTTTTGATGTGGCTTTTGAAGAAAATATTAGTAATTTTGCTGGATATAAAACTAAATTATCACAAGATGGATATACTCTTACGATAACTTTTGATGATACAACTATTTCTGATAAATGGGTCAGTAATATTGATACCAAAGTATTTAACACGATAGTAGACTCTATTAAGATTCTTAAAGATAATGGTAATGTTATTTTTATAATACACTCATTAGATAGAATAGCGTTAAGCGATTTTAAAGAGGGTAATACTTTTAAATTTAAGATAGATAGGCGTAACAGTCGGGTTGAAGGCTTTAATGTTAATGAGCCTATATCTATATCCTTCAAAGATACTCCTGTGCAGACTGTTTTACAGGTTTTATCAGAGTTTGCTGGGTTAAACTTGGTTGTAAGTAGTAGTGTGCGTGGAAACATGTCTATAGACCTTAAAAATGTTCCGTGGAACGAGGTTATGAATATTGTTCTTGTTAGCAAAGGTCTTGCTACTAAGAAGATGAGTAGTATCCTGTATGTTGCGACTGCTGCTGAAATTGCTGCTCAGGAGCAGTTAGAGTTACAAACAAAAAGGTCACTAGAAAATAATGCCACATTAGTGACAGAGTTTATTCCTCTGAATTATACCACAGCACAAGCAGCTCAAACTGTTATTACCTCTATGGCAAAACAGAATGGTGGCATTATGTCACCACGAGGTAGTATAACTTCAGATGCTCGTACAAATACTCTTATAGTAACAGATACAGAGGAAAAAATTCCGCGTATTAAAGAGGTTGTGAATGAAATTGATATACCTAATGATCAGGTGCTAATAGAGGCAAGAATTGTCGAAGTTACTAGAACAAGTGGATTAGAGCTTGGCTTTAATTATAATGTCAATTATGATCCGTATGTTAACTTAGGACTTAACACATACGGTACGCAGACAGATGCTGATGATAAGAGTATAGTTGCCAGTACTGCGAAGCTAGCATATACATTGGCAGGTGGTCTTAATTTAGAAATGGAGATTAGAGCTTTGGAGAATGAATCTTTGGCTAATGAGGTATCATCTCCACATTTGGTTGTTGCAAATAATGAAACTGCATTTATTAAAGATGGTACAGATGTACCGTATCAGCAGGCTACTGCATCAGGGGCAGCATCAGTAGCATTCCAAGAGGCAGTGTTAGAGCTACAAGTTACACCTCAGATTGCACCAGACGGTAATATTGTAATGGAAGTGCTTGTAACGAAAAACAGTGTTGGAGCATCTTCAGGTAAAACTTCGACTGGTGAAGATTTGCCACCGCTTATTAAAAAACGAGAAGTAACTACAAAAGTTATGGTTAAAGATAGTGATACAGTTGTGATTGGCGGTATCTATACCAAAACTCAAGCAGAGACTCGCAATAAGATACCATTTTTAGGTGATATCCCATATCTAGGTTATTTATTTAGTTTTACTAAGATAGATGATAAAGATGCTGAACTTTTAATTTTCATCACACCTAAGATTATTGAGTCACGAGTCCAAAAATGATAGTAGATAATAGTTGCAATAGTATTAATATTTAGGTATCTTATAGCCTATAATTTTTTATGTACAAGGGGTGATTAGTAACAAACTATCACAGTGTGTAATCAACTTATAATTTTGAGTCAAAAATGATAAGAACAAAAAATATTTTCTTAATTGGTCCAGTTGGTGCTGGAAAATCTACTATTGGTAAGCAATTAGCAAAACAGTTAAAATTAGAGTTTATAGATTCTGATGATACAATAGAAAAAAAATGTGGCGTTGATATTAATTGGATCTTTGACCTGGAGGGTGAAGAAGGATTTAGGCAGCGAGAGAGAGATGTTATCGCTGAAATTTTAGCGGAAAAACAAAATATAGTATTGGCTACCGGTGGTGGCGCTATCCTTGACTCTGATACTAGATCATTACTATCATCACGTGGCAAAGTTGTCTATCTTGAGGCGACTATTGAGCAACAACTTGAGAGAACTGCTAAAGATACAAAGAGACCTCTTCTGAGAGTAGATGATAAAAGACCTGTGTTAGAACAGTTAATGGCTGAGAGAGAGCCTTTGTATAGAAGTATTGCTGATGTTGTAGTTGAGACAAATGGTGCAACGGTTAAAAATATAGTTAATAAAATATCTACATTCCTAGTTGAAGAAACAATTCTGTGATTAGTAAATTATTAGTTAGTCCCACATCTAGTGCAGCTTATGATATTTTAGTAGACTCCTCACTAGATTTTTCTCATATTTTCCCGTGGATAGAAAACAAACAGATTTTGGTCGTTACAAACACTACTGTAGCTGATTTGTATCTCAGTATGTTTTTAGACTCAGTACCTAATGAGTTAAACATCAAAACATGTATACTTGAAGATGGGGAACAATATAAGTCACAACAGAGCTTGGATAAGATTTTGTCATGTTTGTTGCAGAATCAGTATACACGCAACTCTACCGTTTTAGTGGCATTAGGAGGAGGTGTTGTTGGTGATATCACGGGATTTGCAGCTGCAATATATCAGCGAGGAGTAGATTTCATTCAAATTCCGACTACACTATTGTCACAAGTGGACTCTTCTGTTGGTGGTAAGACAGCGATAAATCATTCTCTAGGCAAAAATATGATAGGAGCTTTTTATCAACCAAAGCTTGTATATACATCTGTACAGTTTTATCAAACTTTACCCCAAAGAGAATATATATCTGGTATGGCTGAAGTTGTTAAGTATGCTTTTATATCTAGAGATTTTTATATTTGGCTTGACTTAAATAGAGAAAAAATCTTAGCTAAAGATAGTTCTACTTTGATTGAGATGGTAAAAAGAAGCTGCCATATTAAATCGGAAGTCGTAGCTGAAGATGAAAAAGAAACTACAGGAGCTAGAGCTATACTTAATTTTGGACATACTTTTGGTCATGCTATTGAGAAGTGTCAAAAGTATTTGGGGCTAAAGCATGGCGAAGCTGTGGGTGTTGGGATGGCACAAGCAATAGACTTTTCTTACTATCTGGGGATGATATCAGAACAACAAGCAAAAGACTTTAAAGAGTTCATAACTAGCTTTAGAATCTCAACTGACTTTCCTAAAGATATTTGTCAAAGAGAATTTTTAAATGCTATGCTTTTAGATAAGAAAAATAGCAATAAAGAGCTAAAATTTATTCTTATAAAAGACATTGGGAATTTAGCTTTGCAAAAACAGTCTAAAAGAGACTTAGAATTATTCTTGATAAACTCTAATAGAAAATAAGTAATTACTTTGGTAGTATATTCTTATAAGTCAATCTTAAAATATTATGTAATATGAAAAGTAAAATTTTAGTAATAGGAGTGATGTTCTTGTCACTTTTAGGTGTTTCTTATGCAAGTTATGGTGTTTTAGATGATCAGGGCAAGGTTATAACTAATTGTGCTGATTTAGAAATAGAAAAAGATAATCAAGATAGGTTTTCAAGAGCTGTTTTTTCAAGGTGTAACAACAAAGAAGTATTTTCCTATACTGGAAATTTTAGATACATCGATAGATAGTGTTAGTTTTCTTAATTTTAATCGAAGTGAACTAGCTATTTGAAACTGGTTATACTGGTGATTTAATTTTTATTTTCTATCAGATTTTTAGTAGCTTTTTTTAGCTCTTTTCTATAATAGTCGAGGTTTTTTGAAGACTCATCTTTCAAGTCTTTAATTTGTTGAGTCAAAAAAGTAATTTGACTTTCTAGACTTTCTTTCAAGTCAGATATGCGTTGTTTAGATTGCTCTTGAACAAGATCACAATATGATTTAGCATCTTTAGCTAATCTTTCTGCAGTTTCACGGCGAATACTTTCTTTTACCAATGCAGAATATAGTTTTTTGATTTTGATTTCATCATCAGGTTCATTAAGTAATGTTGACCACTCATCTGAAATATTGCTAAATAAATCCAGTTCGTCAATATCTTGAAGTATTTTTGTAACATTTTGACTGATAGCCATTAAATTTAAATCCTTTTAGTATTTTTTTGTTTGAATAAACTTATTTTAGATAGGTAATAAATGCTATGAATAAACCTAAAATTATAGAGCAAATAATACCGGAATGTTTAGCTAAATAAAAGAGTATTTTTTGAAATAATTCCTTTAACGATATTGGTTGTGCTAAGTGTATAGTATAAACTAGTGTAATCCTTATATTTAATAAGCTTGTCTATTATGAAAATAAAAAATGATCTTATATTCAATTCAGTTGAAAAAATAAAATACTCTGCACGTAGAGGGATGCTTGAACTTGATATAATCTTAGCGCCATATTTAAATAATTGTTATATGCAAGAAGATCTTACTGGTAAGAAACTTTTTGTAGAGTTTTTGGCTAGTGAAGATAATGATATGTTTGATTGGTTATTTAAAGGGGTGACTCCACCTAATAAATATAAAAAGCTTGTTGATAAAATTATTCAAGAGAAAAAGAAGTTTAATAAAAATATACTAAAGTAAATATAAGAGGAAACTATATGAATAACTTATTAAATCATTCAATTGAGTATCCTATTTCAAGTGAAATAATGAATATCTCTAGATATTGGTTAGTAGAAGAAAAAGAGGCTGTAACTAAGCTTGTTGAAAAAGCTCACATGACAAGTGTCCAGAAAGCTCAAATAAGAGAGAGAGCATATAGCCTAGTAGAAAAAGTTAGAAAAAATAGATTAAAAAAATCTGGTATCGATGCTTTTATGATTGAGTACGATTTATCGTCTGAAGAGGGCATAGTTCTAATGTGTTTAGCTGAGGCATTATTAAGAGTTCCTGATAAATATACTATTGATTTGTTAATAAAAGATAAGCTCACAAGTGCTGCTTGGAAGAATCATGTTGGTAGAGAAAAGCATCTGTTTGTCAATGCTGCTACTTGGAGCTTGATGCTAACGGGTAAAATACTAAAAAATCCTCATGGAGCATATCGAAAAGTATTCCAAAATTTACTAAAAAAATCGAGTGAACCCGTAATTCGTCAGGCTATGAAGCAAGCGATGAAAATAGTTGGTAAGCAATATGTACTTGGTGAAACTATTGAAGAAGCATTAAAAGTATCAGAGGGGAAAGTCGCTAGAGGATATAGCTACTCCTATGATATGTTAGGTGAAGCAGCGATGACAATGGCTGATGCTGACTACTACTATGAACAATATATACATGCTATTAATGAATTAGCTAAATATGCTACAAATAAAGAAATTAAAAAGAATCCAGGTATATCCATAAAACTATCTGCTTTGCATCCACGCTATGAGGTTGCTAAACACCAAAGAGTTCATCAGGAGTTATATCCAAAACTTCTAAAGCTTACTCAATTAGCTAAACAGTATAATGTTGGCATGAATATTGATGCAGAAGAAACTGAGAGGTTACAAATATCTTTGGAGCTAGTAGAGAGATTAGCTCATGAGCCATCTCTAGATGGATTTGATGGAATTGGTATAGTTGTTCAGGCTTATCAAAAAAGAGCTCCTTACGTACTAGACTACTTAGCTAATCTTGCTAAGAAAACAAATAGAAGATTTATGATTCGTCTTGTAAAAGGTGCATATTGGGATGCTGAAATCAAACATGCTCAAGAGCAAGGTTTAGATGGCTATCCGGTATTTACACGTAAATATCATACAGATGTTTCTTATCAAGCATGTGTAGAACAACTTTTTGAAAACCATCAATATATTTACCCTCAATTTGCTACGCACAATGCGCAAACTGTAGCTGTAGTTATGGAGTTAGCTAATGGTAATAAAGATTTTGAATTTCAATGTCTGCACGGTATGGGAGATCCTCTATATGATAATATCGTAGGTCAAGAGGGATATGAGGAGATTCCTTGTAGAATATACGCGCCTGTTGGAGGCCATAAGCATTTACTTGCATATTTAGTTAGAAGATTATTAGAAAATGGTGCTAATAGTTCATTTGTAAATAGAATCGTTGATGAAAATTTACCTATTGAAGAGCTAATAGAGGATCCAGTTAAAAAAGCTATAGATTATGGCTGTGGTCAGCATCCTAATATACCTTATCCTAAAGATATAGTAGCTCCTAGGTTAAATTCACAAGGCTACAATACAAATGACTTTGCTGAACTTGCTAGTATGTATAAAAATATTGAGAAATATACTCATAAAAATACATACAAAGCAAAACCAATAGTCTCTAATGTTGATATTGACAAAACAACTGCTGAAGAGGTTATAAATCCTAATACTGGAAATACAATAGGGTCTGTTATCAATGCTGATGCCAAAATGGCTAAAAGAGCATTGAAAAATGCTCAGAGTGCTTTTGAGGATTGGAACAGTACTCCTGCATCTCAAAGAGCAGAAATCTTAGAGAAATTCGCAGATCTATTAGAGAAAAATACTAATGAATTTATCGCTATAGCTATGATTGAAGCGGGTAAAACTTTATCAAATGCAATTGATGAAGTTAGAGAAGCTGTAGATTTTTGTCGCTATTATGCAGCTCAAGCTCGTAAAGAATTTAATGGACCTATTGATTTACCAGCGTTATCTGATCATTTGAAACAGATTGAGTTTACAGGTAAAGGAGCTATGGTATGTATTAGTCCTTGGAATTTCCCATTAGCAATTTTTTTAGGTCAGATAACCGCTGTATTAGCTGCTGGTAATACAGTAGTTGCTAAGCCAGCTGAGCAGACTCCAATCATTGCCTATAAAGCTGTTAAATTACTATTCAAGGCAGGTCTTCCTAAAGGGGTGTTGCAGTTTACTCCTGGAGATGGAGCAACTGTTGGTAGTGCTTTGGTTCAAAGTCCTGTGTGTAAAGGTGTAATATTTACAGGTTCAACTGAGGTCGCTGGAATTATAAACCAAACGTTAGCATCAAAATCTAGTGAGATAGTACCGTTTATAGCAGAAACAGGTGGACAAAATGCTTTAATTGTTGATTCATCTTCACTTCCTGAGCAGGTTACTGCTGATGTTATACGTTCTGCTTTTGATAGTGCCGGCCAACGATGTTCAGCATTACGTATATTATGCTTACAGGAAGATATAGCAGATAATTATATCAAAATGATTGTTGGTGCTATGAAAGAACTTAAAATAGGTGATTCAAAATATATCGATACAGATGTTGGACCTGTAATAGACAAAGAAGCAGCTGATAATCTAAATGCGTATATAGAAGAGAAGAAAAAACAATTTAAACTAATATATCAATCACAGCCAAATGAAGATACTCAAGAGGGTACTTTTGTATTGCCAACAGCATTTGAAATAGAGAAACTATCTGACCTTGGTAGGGAGCAGTTTGGTCCGATTCTTCATATCCTTAGGTTTAAAGCTAATGAGCTTAATAAACTTGTAAAAGATATTAATTCTACTGGATATGGTCTGACTGCTGGTGTTCATAGTAGGATTAATGAAGTTATGAACTATGTCAAAAATAATATTAAAGCTGGTAATGTCTATGTCAATAGGAATATTGTTGGTGCTGTTGTAGGTGTTCAGCCTTTCGGCGGACAAGGTAAGTCTGGTACTGGTCCAAAAGCAGGTGGTCCTTATTATATGCATCGTTTGGCAAATGAGAAGCTATCAGGTGTTGGAGCAGTAGAAGAGATTTATAACCCTGAAAAAATTTCTAACGATGAAAAAGCCACAAATAAACTAATAAAAGATAAGTACAGTATTAGCAGTATTGTGGCTGGTGAGAAAGCCAAAAAGGATAAATATATCGATTTAAAATCGGCTGATGGCAAGAATATTGGTAAAAAACATATTGCTTCTGTAAGTACTGTAGATAAAGCTATAGAAATCGCCAATGCAGAAGCAGATATTTGGAATCATATAAATGCTGAAGACAGAGCTGTAATTATTGAGAAATTCTTAGATTTATTAGAAAAAGAACGTCATCTAGTAGCATCATGCTTGGTCGCAGAGTCAAATATATCTGTAGAAGATGCTCATATTCAGATTGATAAAACTATACAGCAGGTAGCATACTACTGTTTACAGGCTAAAAAAGAATTTGCTCATCCTGAACTACTGCCTGGACCAACAGGTGAAATTGATGAACTAAGCTTGAAAGGTCGCGGTGTAGTAATTAGTATGTGTTCAAGCTGTGACATGTTAATAAGATTTGTTGGTCAATCTACAGCAGCACTATTAGCAGGTAATACTGTAGTTACAAAGCCGGCATACACAGGCAACCTTACAGCTTATAATATTGTTAAGTTAATGCTTAAAGCAGGAGTTAACCCTAAAGTTATCCATCTAATCTTATTTGATGATGAGGAGATTATTTCGGCATTACTCTTTAATAGTAAGGTAGCTTTAGTAGCTTTTTCTGGAAGTATTTCTTCTGTTAAACAGATTCATCAGGCTTTAGCGTTACGTAGAGGAGCAATTATCCCGTTTGTTGCTGAGAGTGTTGCTAAAGATGGTAAGTGTACTAGCTTGGCAATAGAAACAGCATCACCTCTATATTTGCGCAGGTTTGTTGTAGAAAAAACAGTTAGTGTTGACACTACAGCATCTGGTGGTAATGCCTCTTTAATGAGTTTAGAGGAGTAAAAAATATTGTAAACTCATATTCTTGATGGTAATTTAAAAGTTACGTTGTTAAATTTTTTTGTCAGTTAATGATCGAAAACTATCAAATAATCATAGCTTAAAAATATGAAAAATATTTTTTTGTCTAGTTTTAAATTAATTATAAGGAATGAATATGAGTGATAATGTATCTGTAAAAAAGATGTCGTTGTTTAGTGCCGTTTTAATCGGTACTACTTGTATGGTCGGCTCAGGTTGGCTATTTAGTGCTCAGCTTACAGCTAAAAATGCTGGTAACTGGGCGTTCTTAGCATGGATCTTAGCAGCATTAATTGTTGTGATGATTGCGCTATGTCTTGGTAAAGTTGTATCTCTGTATCCAGTAAGAGGAGCTACCACTAGATCGAGCGCGATATCTCATAATAGTATTTTTGCAATGCCATTTGCTTTTGCAAATTGGTTTGGTATTGTAGTGGTTATTTCATCAGAGGCTTTAGCAACTACACAGTATTTATCAGGTGTTAAAGCTATGGAGTGGTTGATGCACGATGGTGTTTTAACTATGTCAGGGATGATTTTTGCACTAGTTGTACTATTTATATATCTAGTAATTAATTTTTATGGTGTCAAACTACTAGCTAGAGTTAATAATGCTATAACAGTTTTTAAAATGGCGGTTCCATTTATAATTGTCATTATATTTATAGCTTATGCACTTATGCACAGTTCTGATCATGTAAGTATGTTCTCAGATGATATCCCTAATAATTCCCAGTTTGGATTTAGCTCAGCATTAACAGCTATTGTTGCAGGTGGTTTAATATATACTTTCAATGGCTTTCAAACTGTAGTTGCTTATGCTAGTGAAGTTAAGAATCCTGGTAGAAATATCCCATTAGCTATTATTCTAGCGCTACTAATAGTTTTGACTTTATATCTAGGCTTACAATATGCATTCATGCAAGCGGTACCACATCAATATCTTTTAGAAAAAGGTGGTTGGGCTGGTTTAGATTTTGATTCACCATTATTACAGCTAGCGACATTATTAGGACTTGGATATATATCATTTTTGCTTATAGTTGATAGTGTTGTTAGTCCATCTGCTACAGGTTATACATATTTAGGTGCATCTTCGAGAATGCTATATGCAATGTCCTCAGAAGGGCAGATGCCTAGATACTTTGCTAAGATTACTCCAGTTGTAAATATTTCGCGTAGATCTCTTCTTGCAAACTTTATATTATCAGTTATATTTCTGTTTTTCTCAGACAACTGGACAGGTTTAATGTTGGTTGTGACAGGCTTTCATATTATTGGATATATGGCAGCACCTGTGAGTATGGGAGCTTTAGCACCACGTACTAGATTATTTGGTTTAGTTGTATTTGTAGTTTTGACATTACTACTTAATACTGTAGAGATTCAAACACAAATTAATATGAGTGCTATACTCGTAGTTCTTATAACTATATATGCAAGTCTTGAGTTTAGAAGAATTGGAATTAAGAACCTTCTGATGCTTATATTACCATTTATAATTTTTGTTTGTTTAACTACACCTATCACAAACTATTTTGCTGATGCAGTTGTTGGTATTGTCTTCTATTGGTTTGTGACTGATAAGCGTTATGTAGCATTTTGTAGATCTACAGCAAATGAGAAGAATATTATTGTCGATTAATGCTTTTTAGCTATAGTCATTAAACTTTTATCTATCTATAATACATCTCTAATATTATCAATTTATTTTGAGTAATGAAAAATGCAAAATGGATTTTAATAATCCTTTGTTTAGGTTATTTTATAGACTTTTATGATTTAACGGTGTTTAGTGTTTCTTATGTTGATCTACTAAAACAACAATTTGGAATTTTTGATTCTACTAAAATTCAACAAACTTATTACTTGATAAACAATATTCAAATGGTTGGTATCTTAGTCGGTGCAATCCTCTTTGGTATCTTGGCTGATAAGTTTGGGCGCATTACTGTTATAAAATATAGTATTTTGCTTTATTCGTTGACTACTTTATTGTGTATATTTGTGAATAATATTTACATTTTTATGCTGCTAAGATTTTTAGCATACTTGGCTCTAGCGAGTGAGTTTGCTGTATCTAGTGTTTTGATAGTAGAATTCTTTCCGCCTCGATTAGCCGCTTGGGGAATGAGTCTTTTGTATATTTTAGGTGTAATGGGTGGAGTTGTTGCTACACTTTTTGGTGTTTTCTCTTACAAAGTGATGTTCGTTTTCGGTGGATTTGCTGGTTTGGGTATATACGCATTTCGAAGAGTGTTAGAAGAGTCCCCACATTTTATAGAGTTGTATAAATCTGATAAATTTAAAAATGCGGGAAGTATAGGTTTTCTTATCAGAAATTATAATAAACCGCTGATTCTTAACTTTTTAATTACACTACCTTATTTCTTTGTGATAACTGTAATGTTTGCATTGGTGAAATTCATCGCGAATGATGTCGATTTTGCAAGTTTAGTTAAGCTGTTTTTATTTGGATTTTTTGCAGGAAATATTATTAGTAGTATTCTTAGCGGAATATATAACCAATATTTTAAATCACCGAGTTTATTTTTTGTAATAAATATAGTTATATTTCTGGTGAGTATCTTTGCGTATAAATATGTATCTAGTGATTTTATATTTTTCTATGGAATACTTATTGGTCTTATTGGTGGTGGTTATAACATTATGTGGGCACAATATGCAGCAACTGAATTTCCGACAGAAGTTCGTTCATTAGCTACTAATATGATATTTGCTCTCGGTAGGACTAGTAGTATTTTCTTTGGGATTATTTTTGCTTATTGGATTACTAATGAAAGCACATTTAGGATGAATGTAAATATCTTAGCTGTATTAGTAGCTATTATGGTTTTACTAATAATTATGTTTTATAGAAGAGAAAAAGTATTAGATAAATAGAGATTAATATTTATGAGTAATAAGATTTTATTTGGGATTACTGGTAGTGTATCAGCTTTTAAGACTATAAATTTGATAAGACTTTTTATTAAAAGTGGTGTTGAGTGTAGAGCTATAGTCACTAAAGGAGCACAGCAGTTTATAAAGCCTGAGCTTTTAGTAGCTTTAGGTTGTAATGTCTATGCTGATGAATCTTTGAATATGAGTGAATATAGTCAAAGTATGACACACATCAATTTGTCACGTTGGGCTGATAAGATATTTATAGTTCCGGCTTCAGCAAATACTATTGCAAAATTAGCTCATGGTTTAGCTGATGATTTATTAAGTCAAACAATATTAGCTAATGATGATAATTCTAAAGTATATATAGCTCCTGCTATGAATGTAAATATGTGGCAAAATCAATTAACTCAGATGAATATCACAAAACTTCAAAGCATAGGGTTTAATTTGGTTGCTCCAGATCAAGGTGTCCAAGCTTGTGGAGATATAGGTAGTGGCAGATTACATGAGCCTGAGGTTTTATTTGAGTTATTGAATGTTGCTCAAGATTTCAAAGCTAAAAAAGTAGTGATAACAGTAGGAGCAACTATAGAAGATATTGATGGTGTTAGATATTTATCAAATTATAGCTCTGGTAAAATGGGTTTTGCTTTAGTAAGAGAGCTACTTGCAAGAGGAGCAAATGTAGTAGTATTAAAAGCAAAAACTACAATAAGTTTTGATATTAAACATCCTAACTTAGAAATCATTGATACTAAAAGTGCTGATGATATGAATCAGGCAATGCTCGAGAAAGCTAAAGATAGTGATATTTTTATTGGTTGTGCTGCAGTAGCTGACTATAAGATCAAAAATAAATTTACTAATAAAATTAAAAAAACTGATGAAACTTTGACTTTAGAGTTTATTAAAAATCCTGATGTTTTAGCAAATTGTAAAAAATCATATCCAAGTATTTTTGCTATAGGCTTTGCGGCCGAGTCTGAAAATATAGTTGAATATGCTAGATCTAAGCTTGTCAAAAAAAATCTAAATATGATAGTTGCTAATTCAACCGAAGTATTTGGTAATGATAGTTCAAGTGTAACAATCTTATCTGAAAATAATTTAAAAGAGTATAATAATATATCAAAATCACAAGTTGCAGAATTGATATTAGACTATGCTAGAAGTATCTACTAAAAGAATTAAAATCGCACAAAACTTCCTAAATATAATTTCATTAGAAAATAATAATATCCAATTAGAACTATTAGATATTGGAGCTACTGTATATTCTCTTAGAATTAGAAATAACAGTGGTAAGTTTGAAAATATAGTCTTACAGTATGCAGATATAGAAAATTATTTTAATAATCCATCATATTATGGTGCTAGTATCGGTAGGGTAGCTGGGAGGATCAAAGATGGTGAGTTTATCCTAAATAATAAAAAGTATAGTGTTAGTAAAAATGAGAAGTCTATTAATACTCTTCATGGAAGTTTTAATAATATCTCTCATCAGCGATTTGATTATACAATTAATCAAAATAAAGTTAAATTTAGTCGTATTCAAAAATCATCAGATGATGGTTTTCCAGCAGATGTACAGATTGATATAACTTATGAATTACAAGAAAATTCACTAATAATCTATTTTGAAGCTATAGCTAATGAAGATACATTACTGAATCTCACAAATCACAATTACTATAATTTATCTGGAGATTTTAAAGCGACTATTGAAAATCACAAATTACAAGTATCTGCAAAGAGAGTAGTAATAACTGATACAAACAGTATACCTAAGCAAATTATAAAAATTCCTTATGAAATGGATTTTAGTCAAGAATCAGTTATTGCAGATAAATTAGAAACTAATTTTGAATATTTTAGTGGTGGTGGGATAGATCATTGTTATATTGTTGATGGGGCTATTAAATTGACAGATGAGATCAGTGGACGAAAGCTTGTAGTAACAAGTTCTTATCCAGCTACGCAGATATATACTACTAATTTTCCTGATGGTTTGAAGTTATCAAATGGTTTAAATTCACAGAAATTTCATGCAATATGTTTTGAGCCACAGTTTATACCAGTAATTGGCAAAAACTATGATAAGTCAGATATTAAGCTCAAGAAAGGACAACAATATAAGCAATTCATTAAGCTTGAAGTTTAGCTAAGTTTCTTATGCAATTCTAATGCCTTGTCTCGAGATTTCTTGAGGTCTACTACAGGTTTTGGATAATTATCACCCAATTTAACTCCTGCTTCTTGTAATACTAGCTTGCTTGCCTCCCATGGCTTCGCAAGTAGTTTATTGGGTAAAAGTTTGAGTTCTGGTACATACTTACGAATATATTCATAAGCTTCAAATTTTTCAGCTTGTAATATCGGATTAAAAATTCTAAAGTAAGGAGCGGCATCTAGACCACAACCAGCAACCCATTGCCAGTTAGCATTGTTACTAGCAAAATCAGCATCAAATAAAGTATCAAAAAACCATTTTTCTCCATATTTCCAGTGGATAAGACAGTTTTTGATAAGAAAGCTAGCAACTATCATACGTACGCGATTATGCATATAGCCAGTCTGCCAAAGCTCTCTCATACCCGCATCAACTATTGGAATACCTGTTTGTCCAGTTTGCCACTTCTTGAGAAGAGTAAGATCGTTATCCCATTCAAAACTATCAAATTTTTGGTTGATGTTCTTGTTATGTAATTCAGGATAATAATATATCTGATAATAAGAGAAATCACGCCAAACTAACTCTTTGATAAAGTGCTCTTCATTGTTACCGATATAGTCTAGATTCTGCACGGCATTAAAAATTTGGTTAGGTGATATCTCACCAAAGTGTAAATATGGAGATAATTTAGAAGTTGAGTCTGTACTCATAAAGTCTCTAGCTGTTTTGTATTCTTTTACTTTATTATCTAGAAACTCTTCAAGGATTTGGTGTGATGCACCTTCACCAATTTGCCATTGATCTATTATGTTTTGCCAAGAAAGTTTTGGTTCTAGTAGTTTTAACGAGTCTAAGTCAGCAGCAGCCTCTAGCTTTTTTAGCGAATTGAAACTTGGTTTGACAATATTTGAGCGATATTTTCTAATTTTGATAAGCTCCTTGTAAAACGGTGTGTAGACCTTATAATGTGTGTCATCATCTTTTTTACATTGCCATGGTTCGATAAGTAAACTTCCATTAAAACTACTTACATTTATATTTTGCTCTTGAAGAAATTGTTTAATCTGAGTATCTCTATCTATACTGTATTTGTCATAACATCTATTCCAATAAAAATCTGTGATGTTATTTTCTTTGATAAGTTTTTTTATGATTTCTAGTGGATTACCACTAAAAAAATTGAGTTTATTATCTAGAGATTTATTTAGGCTGTTCAAGGAGTGATGAAGCCAAAGTTTGCTAGCACCACCAATCTCTTGATTCTCATCTAGTATAAATATCGTAATTGTTTGATCTGCTTGACTAGCCTGATATAAAGCAGGGTTATCTGCAAGGCGTAAATCTTGACGAAACCAATGTATAGCTATTTTTTTAGACATATTTCACCATCTATGATTTTGTATAACATATCGACATGCTCATCAGAGTCATTTAAACATGGAATCAAATTAAACTCTTTACCACCTTTTTCGACAAAGTTTTCTTTTTCGGTTATTGCTAGCTCTTCTAATGTTTCTAGGCAATCGGCACTAAATCCTGGGGCTATAACTACAACTTTTTTATTTTGCTTTGCAAATTCTTCTAGTTTGACAGTTGTATAAGGTTCTAACCATTTTTTAGGACCAAAACGAGATTGAAATGATAATTCAAAATCTATATTAGGATATTCATTCTGTAGGCTCTCTTTAACCAAGCGATAAGTTTTTTGACAATGGCAATAGTAGGGGTCACCTTTATCAAAATATTCCTTTGGTAAGCCGTGGAAAGAAAATAAAATTATATCCGGATATGAGTCTGTAGCTTGCAGATAATTTCTAATTTGTTGACTAATGGTTTGAATATGAAACTTATTATCATAGTAAGGATTTATTGCTTTGATAGTGGGTTGCCATCTTAGCTTTGATAAGACTCTATAAACCTCATCATACACAGTTGCAGTAGTAGTCGCAGAATATTGAGGATATAGTGGAAATACTATTATCTCAGTAACTCCTTGATCTTGTAAGCTTTTGATCTTACTTTCAATGCTTGGATTAGCATAACGCATCGCACAATCTACTATATAGTTATCGAGTTTTTGATCTAATTTTTTCGCTAGATTCTCGGTGTATAGGAGCAAAGGCGACTTATTATGCTCTTTATTCCATACGGCTTCATAAGTATGAACATTCTTTTTTGACCGAATTGGTAGAATAATTAAATTTAAAATTAGCTTCCATAATAAAGGATTAGCTTCTATTACTCTTCGATCAGATAAAAATTCTCTGAGATATTTTTTGATGGATTTTGCATCATAGTTATCTGGTGTACCCAGATTAACTAACAAAATAGCTTTTTTATTATATTTGTTACTATATTGTTGCATAGTTACTTATGTATATATTTTTGCTAAGAATAATTGTAACAAAATATCGATAGTCTAAAGTTAAATTTTTTTCATATAAGTAACTAAAAAAGGTTATAATTAATTTTGGCCTAAAAGCCTTTTAAAGGAGATATAAAATGAAAAAGATAATTTTAATGACACTTGGTTTGATGAGTGTAGCAATCAGCTATTCTTATATGCGTCCAGCAAATCCATATACAATGTATTATGGTCCTGAAGTTGAACAAGAGAGAGCTCAAGGTGCTGCTTATGTGCCACCAGATAGACAATTCATTAATTCAAGATATGGTGAATATATCGACAATAAGCAAGTAGAATTTAGCCCAGGTGATGACGCAAATAGACTATTTTGGTCTTATAGTCAGCCATAGAGTTGGGTTATATATTCTGAGTTTAAATATAAGAAAACATTTATTAATGTATGGATATTGATTCTTGGTAGAAACTTTTTGTAGAAGATAAGCGTATGAATACAAGAAGAGCTCGAAAACTAATTAGAAAGAGAAGAAGATTAGAAAATTCTAAATTACTCGGCTTTGCTGCGCATAGAATTACAGATAAAAGTCTATGGATTGCTAATTATGACACTGTAGCAAGAGGTGTTTTTGTCGGCTTTTTTTGGATGATGATTCCTTTGCCCCTGCAAACGACTCCTGTAGTTATTTCAGCTATAATTTTGAGAGCTAATATGCCAATAGCGATTTCAACAGTATGGATTAGTAACCCTTTGACTTGGGTACCGATGTATTTGGGAAACTATATATTTGGATGCTTTTTGCTTGGAGAGCAGGTTTATATCTCAGACTGGGAAACATTTGGTTCTTATATGCTCAATCATTTATATGAGTTTTGGAAACCGTTGTTTTTAGGTAGTTTTGTCGCGGGCTTGTTAGTGGCTAGTGCTGGATATATGGCAGTGCATGTACTGAGGATTGTTAATCATTTTTTGGTTAAGAAGAACTAGGTCAAAATAAGAAAATTAAAATGAAGATTGTTGAAATAAGGTTAATTATCAGACACTAAATAATAAATTTAATCTAGCCGTTAATTAGTATATTTAGTATTATTTTACGATATATAAAGTTTTGAATTATTTTTTTATAAAATGCAACAATGGCACCAGTTAGAATTTACGCTAAAATCTAAATATTTTGATATAGTCGAGGATTATCTCTTTGATAACAATGCAGGTTCTGTAACAAGAATAGATAAATCCGATGATATAGTCAGTATTACAGTCTTATATGAGAACCATCATAATATAGATGTTATCATTGCTAATATTCAACAAAAGTTTGAAAATATAATTGAAAGTGAAATAAATTATAAAATAATCAAAGATCAGCAGTGGGAAGCTGCTTGGTTATATGATTACGAACCTATAGAAATAGGTAAGAATATAGTTGTTTATCCAAATTGGAAGCAGCCACCTCAAGATAATGAGCATACTTATATAATAGTTGATCCTAGTATTGCTTTTGGCTGTGGTAATCATGAGACAACTAAAATGTGTCTAGAATGGTTAGAGCAGCATGTTACCAAAGATTCGAAAGTACTAGATTATGGTTGTGGTACTGGAGTCTTAGCTATAGGTGCTGTTAAGTTAGGTGCAAAATATGCTGAAGGTATAGATATTGATCCAAACTCAATAGAATCATCTATCAAAAATGCTCAAGAAAATAGTGTAGCAGATAAAGCCCACTTTAGTGATAATCCACCTACACAACAGTTTGATTTAGTTGTGGCAAATATTTTCTCAAATGTATTAATTAGTCTAGTTGAAAATATTACAGGTAGTCTAAAGCCTGGTGGAAGATTAGCACTGTCTGGAATCATAGAAAATCAAGTTGATGAAGTTCAACAAGAGTTTAAAAAACATGGCATAAGCTTTGGCCAACCCAAACAAATGGGACAATGGTTTCTATTAGATGGTGTAAAAGATGGGCTTTAAAATAGCTGATATTGAAATAGAAAATAATGTCGTACTTGCACCAATGGCAGGTTTCTGTGATAGTGCTTTTCGTACAATATGCAAAGAGCATGGTGCAGGGCTAATATATACTGAGATGGTAAGTAATAAAGCCGTAGTAGAGCGTAACTGGGAAACTATGGAAATGCTCTATATGGAAAACAGTGAGAAGCCTCTTGGGATACAGATATTTGGTACAGATCTTGAGAGTTTTGTTGGTGCGACTAAATATATCGCAGAGAATACGGAATGTGATTTTCTGGATATAAATATGGGCTGTCCTATGCCAAAAATTGCTAAAAAACTTCAAGCTGGAGCAGCACTTCTTAAAGATGTCGATAGAATCCATGAGATACTAACAGCAGTTGTCAAGGCAGTCCATAAACCTGTAACTGTAAAGATGCGTATTGGTTGGGATGATGCAAATATAAATGCTATTGAAGTAGCTAAGGCTTGTGAAGATGCTGGTGTAAGTGCTATTGCGATACATGGGCGTACGCGTGAGCAGATGTATACTGGCAAAGCAAATTGGGATATTATCCGCGATGTCAGAAAAGCGGTTGATACTGTGGTTATTGGTAATGGCGATGTGTTTTGTCCAAAGAGTGCAAAAGCAATGATTGACCATACAGGGGTTGATGCTGTGATGGTGGGGCGTGCCTCTCGTGGTAATCCTTGGATTTTTAGGCAAATTGCTGAGTATTTAAATAATGGCGAGCTAATACCACCACCAACACCAATTGAGCGTGTTGAAGTACTAGGAGAACATTTAAGAAGACTTATTAAACTAAAAACGGCCAAAGTAGCAGTTAAAGAAATTCGAACTCATGCAAGTTTTTATCTTGCTGATTTACCTAGTTCAAAAGAGTTTAGACAGAAGTTAAATCAATTGGAGCATGAACAAGAGATTTTTAGAGTTTTGGAAGAGTATAAGAGGATGCTATATGCTTCAAAAAAAAATTAACTACATACTTGAAAAATTTGAAAATACAATCTGTCTTAGAAAAGATAAAAAAATAAAGCCTGGGCTTATAGAACAATTTGTTAATTATCTTAGACCAATATTCAGAGAGTCTATAGCAAATAACATAATTTTTATGTTTACTACAATTTTAATAGTTATATTTTATTCACTTAATTATATTATTGTGAAAGATAGATTACTAAGTCAGAATTTATATGAATATATAAATATAGCTTTTTTGCTCATATTTATACTTATTGTATTAAAACTATATTATTTAAAACCGTCAGATGAATATAGTCCTAGAATGGTTGAAATTATTGAAAGTGTTTGCGCAGAAATTAAAATAAATATTAAAAGTAAGATAGAAGCAAAATACCTTTATATGACGTTAAAAGAACGACAAAATAGTAAGCCTAAATTAGATGGAGTATCTACTATATTTATCTTTATATTGCTAATTTTCTGTAATGTATTTGTTTCTAATTTCAAAGATATTGAAATATCAGGATATACTTTAGGTTGGATTATTATATTAGGTATCATTCTGGGAATCATAAATATATACGTATCATATAGATATTTTATTTATAAAGTTGCTGCAGCCGCACTAAATCAGATAATTTATGACTTTGAATCCGGAAAAGATGATTAGGTTCTATGTTTTTTTTAATCTTAAAACAACTCCATCTGCCTATTATCAATTTCCCCCAGTTTTACACCTATACCAATCAATCGAATAGGGTGATTTTGTTTCTGATGTAATTCAATTATTAGATTTTTTATGACTTTTTTATCTAGTATTTTTGACACTCTAGTGAGACTGGTTTTATTAAATTTTGTATCTGTAAATTTGACAACAATACCAATAATAGACCTATAATGCTCGTCAGTTATACGACTAGTCAATTTATCATATAAATTTGGTAGTTTCTCTAGGCAGGCCTCGAGAGTCTTTAGATCTTCAGGGTATGTATTTTCAACACTTATAGATTTACGAATACGAACTGGATTAACTTCACGATTATCTATACCTCTAGCATAGTTATATAAACTGCTGCCAAATTTACCAAACTTATCTACTAGAGTAGCTAAGCTTAGTTGCTGCAAATCTAAGCAAGTCTCGACATTCATACTTTTTAGTTTTTCTTGGGAGACCTTACCAACACCAAAAAGTTTCTTAACTGGTAAATATTTAACAAAATCATTAACTTGCTCAGGAGTGATTACATATAATCCATTAGGTTTATTTATATCACTAGCTATTTTTGCAAGTAGTTTATTTGGAGCTACTCCAGCTGATCCTGTGAGCCCAGTTTTGTTAAAAATCTCTTGTTTAATAGCCTGAGCAATTAGTGTTGCACTATTTTTATATACTATAACATCTGTAACATCTAGATACGCCTCATCAAGAGATAAAGGTTCAACCTTGTCTGTGAAAGTGTTGAATATCTTTCTTATAATCGATGATGCAGCTTTATATTTTGCAAAGTCAGTATTTAAAAGTATTAGATTAGGGCACTTTTGCATAGCAATTACAGTAGGCATTGCTGAGTGTACTCCATATTCTCTAGCTATATAATTACAAGTAGATATTACCCCTCGCTTAGGGTTGGTACCGCCTACAGCAAATGGTTTATCTTTAAGACTTGGATTTGCTTTTTCCTCTACCTGAGCAAAGAAATAATCCATATCAATATGTATGATTTTTCTTGTTTTACTCATAAGAATATTTGCTGTATAAATTTTTGGTTGACAACTACTCGCTATTATACACTCTAATGGTTTGTAGTTTTTAATTTAGGATATATATGAAAAAGATAATTTTATTTATAACAAGCTTTATAGCTTTTAATTTATGTTTTGCGAGTAATCCAGAGCTATATTTATTTTTAGGAGGAGATTCTGTAAAAGATCATCTCAAAGAAATTGATAATCCTCAGGTAAAAGGTGCTCAGATAGTTTATTCTTGGAAAAGATTGGAGCCAGAAGAAGATAACTATGATTTTTCAGCTATCGAGGAGGACTATCAATTACTCAAAAAATATAATAAAAAGCTATTTATACAGCTACAAGACAAATCATTTGAAATTAAGCGTATTCCAATTCCAAAATACTTACAATCTAAAACCTATGATGATGGAGTGCTCAGACAAACTGATTTTGCAGGAGAGGGGCAGCCTTTAGGTGCTGGTTGGGTTACTAAACAATGGAATCCTAAAGTAAACAAAAGGTTTCATAAGTTGATAGATCAGCTAGCTAAAAAGTATGATGGTAAAATAGCGGGTATAAACTTACCTGAGACATCTATCGATATAGATGAGAAGTTTTTAACGGATAAGTTTTGTCAGACTTATGTAGATTCAGTAGTTAGCAATATGCTTTATCTTAAAAAACAGTTTAAGCAAAGCAAAGTAGTGCAATATATCAATTTCTTACCATGTGAATGGAATAATGATCATGGTTTTATGCAAGAGATATTTGATATAGCAATCAAAAATAATATCGGCATAGGTAATCCTGACACAGTACCATATCGAAAAAGTCAGATGAAAAATAGTTATCAATTTTTATATAAATATAAAGCAGATATAAATACTATAGCTATTGCAGTTCAAGAGCCTGATTATACATACACAAATCCAAAAACATTGAAGAAATTTACACCAGCAGAATTATATGATTTTGATAAGAATTATATTGGAGCTAATATTATATTTTGGAATATTCAACAGCCTCAGTTTGATAATGTTTTAAAACTCTTTGCAAATGACTAACTATTTATAAATATCTGCAAATTCATCAATATTTGCATCTTCTTGCCATGAGTATTCTAACTCAATACTTTTTTGTTTAGCTACATCATAGCCTAAGATATCCGCGATAAAACCAAGAGACATATCTATGCCTGCACTTATGCCAGAGCTTGTATAAATATTACCATCTTTTACCCATCTAGCTTTGTCGATCCAGATTACATTTGGAGCTATAGATTTTGTCCATTTTAGAGCTTTTTTATTAGAGGTGGCTTTTTTGCTATTAAGCAGATTTGTTTGTGAAAATAAGGATGAGCCGGTACAGACTGTAAGTATATATTTAGTATTATTTGCTAGTCTAGTTAATTCAGTTATTAATTTTTTATTATATATTAACTCTCTTGTACCAATACCCCCAGGCACAAATAATATCGAGTTTTTAAAATTAGCATCTGAGAGTTTTTTGGTATTTATACAGACATTCTGGCTACTATATACATTACCACCTTCTAGAGAATAATACTCAAATTTGAAGTGCTCTTTGAAACTTCCTAAGACTTCTACAGGACCAAATACATCCAAAGTCTCAAAATCATTAAATAAGACAACAATTATATTTTGCATCATAGATATTAGTATAGATAAATGCTTTGGATAGTATAGCATTATTAGATCTGTAAAATGATTTATAAAAATACCAAATAGTGTAAACTTTTAGTCTATATTTTATAAAGGTATTTTTTATATGTTATTGATTGTCATAAAAATAATATTATCAGCTTTAATGGTACTAGGATTAATATATATATCTGAGAAAAGCCCTAGATTAGGAGGGTTATTTTCAGGCTTACCTCTTAGTGTGGGTCTTTTTACTTACTTTTATGCGCGTGAAAATGGATTACAGTTTCTGATAGATTCAATGCCTTATGCACTTGTAGGGTTTGCTTCTATGCTGTTATTTACTATTGGCTTTTATTTCGGTAGTAAGCTTTTCTCTAATCAACGATTTATTAATACTATTAGCGCACTTGGTATAGGATTTGTCGCTTATTTCACAAGTGCTTACATTTTCACAAAGTTTAATATTACTTTGTCATTAGGACTAATAATTTTTATAATCACAATGATATTAACTATTATCTTCTTTAAGATAGTTGTCAAAGAAAAATCGGCTACAGAGAATATTAAGCTTGAGCCTGTTAATATATTTAAAGTTATAGCTTTTAGAATTTTTTTAGTAGCTTCGTTTGTCCTATTAATCACAGGAATTGCCAATATAGTTGGGCATGAATGGGCAGGGATCTTTTCATCATTTCCTGTAATGTTAACCTCTGTGATTGCTGTTTTAATCTTTAGATACAAGAATTTATTATTTCCAGGAGTGCTAAAACATTTTTCTTATGGAGTATCAATACTAGTTATATATGATTTATTAATATATTGGTTATATCCAATTATGGGTATTAATTGGGGTACTGTAGTTGCTTATATTGTTTGCTTTGTATATTTATCATTACTAAATAAGCTAAATCAGTAGCTTATATTTGAAAATTACTTTTATATAAATACTCAATGTATATAATTTAGCTAATGAAATATTTATATTAAAACAAATGATTTTCTTTAAAAATGTATCTTATCAAGTAGAGATAAAAGAGCTTTTTGATAATATTAACTTCTCAATCTTTCCTAATCAAAAAATAGGTCTTGTAGGCAAAAATGGTACGGGTAAAACGACACTTTTTAACCTTATACAAGGCAATTTAACACCAGATAAGGGCGATATTGAGATTGCTAAAAATACTCGCATAGTTACTGTCAAGCAAGAGGTTGATGATTTCGAAGCGAAAGTTATAGATTATGTAGTCAATGGTATAGAATCTTTAAAACAATTGAAGATCCAAATGCAAAAATCTTTAGAGTCTGAGAATTTCGTGGATTATTCAAAATACCATGAAGAGTATGAATCTTTAGGAGGCTATGCAATAGAGTCTCAAGCTGGTAAACTGCTGTCAGGTTTAGGTTTTAGCGTTAGTCAACTCCAGCAAAAGGTAAAAGAGCTATCTGGTGGTTGGCAGATACGATTAAATCTTGCTCAAGCACTACTGCAAGAGTCAGATATTTTATTACTTGATGAACCAACTAACCATTTAGATTTAGATGCTGTACTATGGTTAGAAGAGTATCTACAAGAATATAAAGGTTCTTTACTACTTATTTCACATGATAGAATCTTTTTAGATAATGTTGTTAAGCAAATATTTCATATCGATAATAAGAATATAGATACTTATA
This sequence comes from Francisella sp. SYW-2, assembly GCF_008711475.1. NCBI lineage: Bacteria > Pseudomonadati > Pseudomonadota > Gammaproteobacteria > Thiotrichales > Francisellaceae > Francisella > Francisella sp. SYW-2. The sequence continues at coordinate 75,348 of NZ_VXKO01000003.1, forward strand.
CTGGTAACTATTCATCTTATGAAAAGCAGTCTTATGAGCAAAAAGTACTACAACAAAAGCAGTTTGAGAAACAACAAAAGCATATTGCTCATTTACAGAGCTTTGTTGATAGATTTAAAGCTAAAGCATCTAAAGCAAAACAAGCACAAAGTCGTGTCAAGATGTTAGAAAAAATACAGAGAATAGAGGCTGTTAAGTCAGATTCTGAATTTAGCTTTGAATTTAAGCAAGTTAAAGAGCATCTCGGAGGTACTTTGGTCAGTTTACAAAATACTGATCTTGGTTATGGTGATAAAGAAATTCTTAATAACGTAAAACTAAATATCTATAATGAAATGCGTATAGGTCTATTAGGTCTAAATGGAGCTGGTAAATCAACACTTATTAAATCTCTTATTGGTGATATAGACATTTTATCAGGTAAGATAGAAAAACATCCAAATCTTAGAGTAGGGTATTTCTCGCAACATTCATTAGATATGCTTGATTCTGAGGCTTCGCCACTATTGCATATGCAACGCTTAGATTCACAAGCAACTCAAGAAAAGCTTAGAACTTTTTTAGGTAGTTTTAACTTTGTGGGTGATAAGGCTTTGGTAAAGGCAGGAACCTTTTCTGGTGGTGAGAAGGCTAGATTAGCTCTAGCAATGATTGTATATCAAGAGCCTAACTTTTTATTACTAGATGAACCAACAAACCATTTAGATATTGGTGTTCGAGAGGCTTTAACTGTAGCATTACAGAGTTTCCAAGGAGCTATAATATTAGTTTCGCATGATAGATTTTTATTAGAATCAACAGTTGATGAGTATATGCTTGTTGGTGAAGGGCAGGTTAAGCCTTTTGATGGTGATATGAAGGATTACTATAAGTACATTCTTGAAGTCAAAAAAGCTGAGAATAATACATCAAATATAGCGGTACAATCTAATAATGATTCTAAAAAACAGGATAGAAAATTATCTGCTGATAAGAGAAAGCAACTTAAGCCACTGCAGGATAAAGTCAAAAAACTTGAAAGGGCGTTAGAAAAATTACAACAGCAAGATCAACAAATGCAAGATGCTCTCCAAAATCAGAATTTATATGATGATAAACAAAAACTTCAGCAAACTTTACTTGATCATTCTCTGCTAAAAGAAAAAATAGAACAAACTGAATTAGAATGGTTTGCAGCTTTAGAAGAACTGGAGGTTTTAAAAGAGTAAATAGTAGTTAAGTTTTAAATACTAATTGAGATTTTACTGAAACTCATTTTCTATTTCTTCTAATGTCTTTCCTGCAGTTTCTGGAATAAGTTTTTTAACAATCAATAAATACACAAATGAACTTATAAAAATAATTCCAAACATAATATTAAAGCCGTATTTCTCGCCTATTTGTAAAAAATATCCAATAAAGAAGAATGCAAATAACATTGAAACTACACCCGCTATGAAGATACCAATAATTCTTACTCTGTTAGGTAATAGTTCATTTATAAGGGTTACGATGACGCCTGAAGGACCAAATGCTAATCCGGCAATACATGTTATCAAGAACAAAATTACTAGTATGTAATTATAGTCAAAAGTAGGTAGGCTATATAATACTACTAACAGTATCATGCTTATTAATGCAATTGTTAGTCCTGTAAAGATAACTTTTTTTCTTCCCCACTTATCTATATAAAAGATGGTTAATATGGTGACTCCAAAGTTAACAACTAAAATTAGAGAGTTTGCTATATGAGTTATATAAATGTTATTTGTTAATGGTGAAAGAATTAGCTCTGAAGAAAAAATAATAAAATTAATACCAGTCAATTGATTTAATATTAAGATTGTTGTTACTAATAAAACAGGCCAAATATCTTTTCCAATTAAAATTTTTTGTAAAAAAGTCTTAGGCTTGTGTTCTCTGAGGCTAACTCTAACTTCTTCGATATGTTTTTGTATTTCCTGTTTTGTCAAAGTGGGTTGAGTTTTACTTATGACTGTATATGCATCAACATACCTCTTTCTTAATACAAGCCAAGTAGGGCTAGGGGGTAATATGCAAATCAAGCCGAGCAAAACTATTACAAGAAATATTGTAATGTATAAATATTGATACCAGCTAAGAGCATTATAAAAGAAAAATATTATAACTCCTGATAAACACATTCCAGCTGTCCAGAATAGTTGAAATAAAGTTACATACATACCTCTTCTATTAGCTGGAGATATTTCTGTAATATATATAGGAAATGCATAAGTACAAAGTAAAATAGCAGCTCCTTGGATAAATCTGGCTACTATTAGAGTATTATAGCTATTTGATATTACAAAAAGATAAGTTCCTATGATATACATTATTGCAAAAGAAATTATCATTGCTCTTCGACCAATTCGATCTGTAGCTAGCCAAACAACTTTTGCTAAAATACCTCCTAGGAATACTAAGCCTAATAAAATAGATAACTGGTGATTATCCAGGTCGAAGTTATATTGAATATCTTTACCAATGCCTCCAACAATTGCTAAGGCATAGCCACCAATGATAGCTGAGATGATATATACAGGAAGAATAAACTTAAAACTGTATCTAAAATTTAAATTCATAATCCTAACTCCGTATATATTGAGTCTATTAATTGTCCATACATTCCTGTTCTATAAGTTTTACCTTCAAAAATTCTAGGATAGATAATACGACTATGCACACTGTTCGACATAATTATAATGGTAATCTTATTTTGAGAATCAGAAATGAAGCATTGACCTGTAAACCCAGTATGTCCTATAGTTTGATCACTACATTTTTCACCAAAAAAAGGTCTGTTCTTGCGTCCTTTTGCTGTCCAAAACCCTAATCCAAAAGAAGGGTTAATGTTAGATGGTTGACTAAATTCTTTTATGGTGCCTTGAGTAAAAAATGTATTTTCTTGATATAACAAGCCTGCTAGTTTGGTAATATCGTCAATAGTAGAAAATAATCCTGCATGACCAGCAATACCGCTCATTGAGTAGAGTGCTTTTTCATCGTGAACTAAGCCTCGAAGAGTATCAGTTTTTATATTATTAAAATTAGTTGTACCACAATTAGCATGGCCGTCAATTTGAGTTGCTACTATTTGATTTGGTAAATAGCCTTTTTCCAAAGGATTAAAACAGGTATTTTGAGCACCAGCTTTCGAATAGATATTTTTTTCTAGGAAATCATCCATTCTTTGATTAGTTATAGTCTCAATTAAACATCCTAATATTTTCATACCTATATCTGAGTAGATGCAATACTTTTGTGCTGGTTCAATGACAGACATCTTTGTTTTTAATAATCTGATAGTAGTTTCTCTGTCTTGGCTATATAGAGAATCTGCAATATGATTATTATAAAAATCAAAAAATGGAGCTACGCCAGTAGCATGATTTAATAAATCTCGAATAGTTGGGATATAAGAGGTATTCTCAAATTTAAACTCTGGAATATATTTTGTTATCTTATCATCTAGTTTGATTTTTTTTCGCTCATATAAGTACATGACTGCATAAGTGGTTGCAAAAATTTTTGTCAGAGAAGCTATATCAAAAAGCATATTATCTCTTAAAGATTGTGGGTTGCTGACAAGATTTCCTTCTTGATTATATCTATATGCGTAACCAAAATTATTTTTATAAATAGGTTTGTTATGAAAAACCACATTAACAGCTACTCCTGAGAAGCCATGTGAAATATCATGGTTAATAATATTTTCTAAATTTTGAAAATCCATTTTTAATATTTATCTATACTACCTATGAATATTAAAACATAGCTTTATACGAAATAGATATTTAAAATTTTTGTAAGGGATATAAAAGAAACTAATTATGAGAAAAAATTAATAAAAAGTAGAATTAGTGCTGATAAGCTTCATCCCAGTTACCTGTTAGACCTGCAACCTCATATTCTGTTACTCGGTTCTCAAAGAAGTTTGTATGATCAGCACCATTTAAGATCCATTCTAACCAAGTAAGAGGATTTTTATCAATACTATATATTTCATTTAAACCAAGTTGATTTAAACGTCTATCTGTAATGTGACGAATATACTCTTTTACTTCATCAGCTTTTAGACCTTCGATAGTACCAATCTCATAAGCTAAATCAATAAATTTATCTTCAAGTTCAACGGCTTTGCTAGCCATTAGATATATTTCTTTTTTGAATTGATTATCAACTATATAAGGATTTTCTTGGCAGTACATTCTAAATAATGCTGCGTTACCTTCGACGTGCATTGATTCGTCACGGATTGACCACTCAACAACTTTGCCCATACCTTTCATTTTACCGAAGCGTTGGAAGTTGAGTAACATTGCAAATGATGCAAATAAGGCTACACCTTCATTAAATACTGTCTTAGCAAGACAAAGTCCTAAACCACGACGAGTACTAGGATCCGCATCCATCATGAAATCGATTTTATCGGTCATTGCTTTATATTCTAAGAAAGCATGATACTCAGAATCTGGAAGGCCAAGAGTGTCATTCAAAAGGGCGTATGCTCTTTGATGAATACCTTCACGTGCAGCAAATGAGCCAAGCATATTTCTGACCTCATTATTCTTAAAAGCCGGAATAAATTGATCATAATAGTTTTGACCAACAGCTACATCCGATTGAGTAAATAACCTTAGAATATTAGTAATATATTCTTTTTCAACTTTAGTAATTTTACCATTTTTCCAGTCAGTTACATCTTCTGATAAATCTATTTCATCTTCTATCCAGTGAGCTTTTTCATGTTTGACAGTTAGGTCAACAGCCCAAGGATAGCTAAATGGCTTGTATGTCTTAGAAAAAGTTGTTAGAGAAGAACCTTTGACACGAGCAATAACTTCACCAGCTCTAGCCATTAAATTGTCGTAGCCACCAATATGTACATCGTTGACGAATATTTGTGGTACTGATTTAACATGTTCCTCAACGAGCAGGATATTCTTATTTACTTCCGCATAGAAATTTAGTCTTTTTTCATCATCGTCAAGAGTAATTTGTGTAAAAGGAATATCATTTGCACCAAACCAACTTTTAGCGAGGTCACAAAAAGGACAGTTCGTTTTTGTATATATTTTTACTTCCACTATTATTACCTACTTCTTAGCTAAGATTTCTTTCTCATTGGCTTTAAGATCTGTAAAGCCACCAACATGCTCATCATCAATGAATATTTGTGGTACAGTTGAAATCGGGAAAGCAACTTTACCACTTTGATTCATTTCTTCGTAAAATCTAAGACGTTGAGAGTGATCATCCATTATAGTTTCTTCAAAGAATATTTCATTCTCATCAAACCATTGTTTCGCCCATACACAAAATGGACAGCCATTTCTAGTATATATTTTTACTTTCATATTTTAGCCCTCACAAGCGATACATTCATTCTCAGATTGTTTTAACTCTGAGAATTCTACAAGCCTATTTTTTTCAACCTTCTTAGAAATATTTTCGGCTCTATTAGAAGTCTCTGTTCTTAAGTAATATAATCCTTTACAACCATATTTCCAAGCATTGAAGTGAACTTTATGGAGATAACCACGAGAAGCTCCAGCTGGAAAAAATATATTAAGAGATTGCCCCTGGCATAGATGGTTTTGACGTTGTCCACCTAAATATACAACCCAATCTTGATCCATTTCTATTGCTGTTTTAAATACAGCTTTAATATCATCACTCAAGAATTCTAGCTGTTGAACAGAGCCGCCATTAGTAATAATATCTGACCAAACTTCCTCAGTATTTTTACCAACCTTTTCTAACTCTCTTTCTAAGTATTTATTCTTAGTTAAATGTGAACCAACCCTAGTCCTTGAGGTAAAAGCATTTGCTTTCCAAGGTTCGATACTTGGCGAAGTGTTTAATATAAGAGAACTATTGGCATTAGGTGCTATTGCTAATAAGTGAGCATTTCTACGACCAGTACCAGCCATATCAGGAGCTTCACCTTTTTCAGATCCTAATATTAGAGTCTCTTCTACAGCTTGCTCTTTTATACGCTTAAATATCTCTTCATTAATTTCTTTGGCTTTTTGAGATTCAAATGGAACATTATGCTTCTGTAAATATGAGTGAAAGCCCATAGCACCCAAGCCAAGACTTCTTTCACGAGAAGCACTATATCTAGCTTTAGAAATTTCATCTCCAGCATGATCTATGAAAAACTGTAAAACATTGTCTAAAAATCTAATTAAATCTTTAATTAGAGATGTATCTTTCCATTCATCATACTTTTCTAAATTTACTGAAGAAAGACAACAAACTGCTGTACGCTTTTCATCAGTTACTAAATGAATCTCATTACATAGGTTAGAGCCTTTAATTGTTAAACCAAGCTCTTTTTGTGATTTTGGTAACGCTCTATTCGCAGTATCGATAAAGTTTAAATAAGGTTCACCAGTACGATAACGAGTCTCTAGAATTGTTTCCCATATTTTACGAGCTTTGACTATATCTCTAACAGTTTTGTCATCAGGATCTACAAGTTTCCAATCTGCATCGTCAGCAACTGCTTGCATAAAGTCATCAGTTAAATTAACTGCATGGTGTAGATTTAAGCACTTTCTGTTCACATCACCTGTTGGTACACGTATACCCAAGAATTCAACTATATCTGGATGAGAAACATCCATATAAGCAGCATAAGAACCTTTACGAGTTTTACCTTGTCTATAAGCAACCATATCTGCATCAACTGTGTGCATAAACGGTATCGGTCCTGGAGCTTTATCTGAAACAGCTCTTACATTTGACCAGTGTCCACCGACACCGCCACCTTTTACTGAGAGCCATCTAAGCTCAGATGAGTGTTCTATAAGGCCTTCTAATGAATCTGGAACATAAGATAAAAAGCAACTTATTGGCAATGATTTAACTTTTGCACCTGGAAGAGGGGCATTTGAAAGCACTGGAGATGCAAACATAAACCAACCTTTAGATGCAGCATCATATATGCGTTGCGCAAGGTTCATATCGCCAAAAGAGTATGCAACAGAAGCTCTTGCAAAAGCATATTGTGGAGAGGGTTCATTCTCTAGACAATAGTAATTAGTAAGCAATTGTTGTGCTTGTTCTGATAGCTCATGATCCTTAGATATATCTATATGGATGCCAAGGTATTTTTCATTAGACATAATAAACAAAAACCCTATTTAAATTTAAAGTAATTTCAAAAAAATTATATTAGTAACAAATCTATACTAATTTAGTATAATTGCTTTTTCAACTAAAGAAATTTTATCAATTTTTTTTGATTTTAGAATACTAAAAAGTCAAATATTACACTTGACTTTGATGAATCACTTTTGAGATGTAGACAGTACAATGGTTACTGTCTAGACATGCTAGAAAATTATTTTGATAAAATTTCAGCAGCGGCAATATTAAGCTCTTTAACTGCATTAATTGATACTTGAAGTTGCTCTCTTTCTTTATCAGAAATTTCAACTTCAATAGGTCTTACGCCATTAGCAGAGATCTCTGTTGGTACACCTACGAATAGATCTTCGTCAACACCATACATACCAGCTTTTACTTTTGCAGCACATGGAAGAACCATCTTCTTATCTCTTAGATAACTTTCTGCCATTTGTATACCTGCAGCAGCTGGAGCATAGTAAGCAGAACCTGTTTTAAGTAAAGCTACAATTTCACCACCGCCACTTCTAGTTCTAGCTACTATAGAATCTAATCTTTCTTGGCTAATTTTGCCTTCTTTGACTAGTTGCTCTAGAGATACGCCCGCAACATTAGACATTTTTGTAAGAGGTACCATAGTATCACCATGTCCACCCATTACATAAGCCTGAACCTGCTGTACAGAGACATTAAGCTCATCTGCTAAGAAAGTTCTAAATCTTGCAGAATCAAGTACACCAGCCATACCAACGATCTTATTATCAGGTACACCAGAGAACTTTTGTAACATATTTACCATGATATCAAGAGGGTTCGTGATGCATATAACAAATGCATCTGGGCAGTTGTGTTTGATACCTTCGCCTACAGATTGCATTACTTTAATGTTGATGCCAAGTAAATCATCACGAGACATACCAGGCTTTCTTGGTACACCAGCTGTGACTATTACCACATCAGAGTGTTCTAGATCTTTATAATCATTTGTACCTCTAACTTTGAAATCAACTCCTTCGATAGGGCAAGTTTGTAATAAGTCTAGAGCTTTACCCTGAGGCATGCCTGGAGCTATATCAAAAAGAACCACATCACCTAGCTGCTTGATTAGTGATAAATGAGCAAGTGTTCCACCAATATTACCAGCACCAATAAGCGCTATTTTCTTTCTAGCCATTAAAATCTCCTTAATTATGCTAAAAAATGAATCAAAATAGATATTTCATAATTATAACTAATAGTTTAGCTGTTATTCAATGAAAACTTTTGTAACGATTATAGTTTATAATTATAATAGTTTTCAATTAAACTGATTTGTTTTTTTATATGTTAAAAAAAATTATGAGTAATGTAGGCTTACTAGTGGGAATTGTAGGTCTAATAATATTTATGTTTGGTTTAGTTGAAACAGATGTTGCTCAGAAAAATCTTATAGTTTTTTTTGCAACTTTTTTCTTATTCTTATCAGCTGTGATCCAAAAAGAGCCGTTTTTTAGTGGTTTGCAAGGTATTGCATTTGTTAGTGCCACTATGGTTTTTTTTGGTTTTTCTCAGATATATAATTTACTAGTATTCATAGTATTGGCAATTATATTCTCAATTACTTATTTTAGTAAGTATAAAATAAATATAGCTAGAGTTTGTGCTTTTATAGGGCTTGTAGCGTTATGTTTTGGTATACTATTGAGTAGAAATGAACCTATGATTGTATGTGGTATAGTTCTGGCTATTTATGCTGTATTTTCAATTAGAGAAGGTTATACGGTGGGTTGGGTGTTCTTGATACTCAATCTGTTGTTTGCAATTGTCGCAGCTAATGCGATATTTGGTTTTATTTAAGAAAGGACTTCAGTTATGAGAAAATTATCTTTTTTAGATCGAATTGTTGAAGAAATTGATAGTTATGCAAGATTTACAAAGCATCCTCTTAATCCCAATAGAAAGTCTCCAGCTGGTGATATAAGAGATGGTAAGTTATCTGATGAGGATAAAAAACACGCAGCTGGACTGATGCGAGTTGATTATACTGGAGAAATTTGTGCTCAAGGACTTTATAGAGGGCAAGCATCTGTAGCAAAATCAGTTGAAACAAAAGAGCACTTATATCACGCAGCTGACGAAGAGTATGACCATTTAGCTTGGTGTGCGGAGCGACTAGATGAGTTAGAGGCAAAGCCTAGTTTACTAAATCCATTTTGGTACTGGGCATCTTTTGGTATAGGAGCTACCGCTGGCTCTATTAGTGATAGTCTAAGTTATGGTTTTGTTGTGGAGACAGAAAAACAAGTTATGAAACACCTGGATTCACATTTAAAAAACTTACCAGTTAATGATAATCGCTCACGTGAGATACTTAAACAAATGTACCTTGATGAATCTGAGCATGCAATTGAAGCAGAGAAAGCTGGAGGCAAAAAGTTACCTAAACCTGTAAAAGCTATAATGAAGCTTCAGTCAAAAGTAATGACTACACTGGCGTATAGATTCTAAATTTTACAGTCTTTCAACTGTGACTTATATAAATTAGTATAAGCTTTAACTTTATTTGCTATATTTTTATCTTCTTCGATTTTAGCCTTATTTTTGAATGTGCCAGCTTTGTAGCGCTTATATCCAGTTGCTCCAAGCATATATGCCATATATAGATTTTCGCTATCACTCATTTTAAGTTTTAGAGATTTTGAAAGTTGTGCCATATACCAGCCTATAAACTGTACACTATCATCAAAATTATTTCTTTTAGCATTTTGCTTAACTTCTTCTTGGAAGTGTTTCCATGTACTGTTTATAGCTTGAGCATATCCATAAGCAGTTGAGTAACTGCTTTTAGCTTCGGCATCGAAACGAGATTCTTGGTATATCAGACCCATTGCAAAAGCTGGGGATAGATTATATTTATCTTGAGCTTTTTTTAGTGATAATTTCCAGTTAGGGTTTTGATCTAATATTTCACAAGCTCCCATATTTGCATCAACTTGTACATCTGAGGAGTTACTCGAGAAAAAAACGGCAGCTGCTACAATAATTACAACAAGTAATACATATCTAAGTCTAAACTTTTTTGGCATTTTCTAAATGACTTTTTAGTTATATTAATCATTAAGGGTAAATGATATGAGAGTATATTTCTAGGGTTTAAAATATTTTATTGATTAAAATGATTTCCAACAATTTCTTTGATAACAATACCTGCTATCGTAAGACCAAATAGCGAAGGCATATAGCTAAGAGTTCCATTTGTAGCTCTAGATCTGCCATCTTGATTTGGCTCAGGAGCATTAGGTGGGAGAGGGTCTATACCTTTTTGTGTTGAAAAGATAGCTTTGACTCCCTTTGCAACATGTAATTTTTTTAATCTTGTTCTCATCGCCCTTGCTAGAGCACATACATCAGTTTTGTATATATCTGCTACTTTTATCTGCGTTGGGTCTGTTTTTCCACCGGCACCCATACTTGATATTGTTTTTATACCTAAGTCTTGATGAGCTACCTTAATGAGGTTTACTTTAGCATTAAGTGTATCAATAGCATCAATTACATAGTCATATTTTTCATTGCTAAGTAGCTCAAGAGTATTTTCTGGGTTTATAAAAGTCTTTAAAGCATTAACCTTACATTCTGGGTTTATATCTGCGATGCGCTCTTTCATAATATCAACTTTTGATTTTCCAATAGTACTATGAAGAGCAATTAGCTGTCGGTTAATATTTGATGGATCTACTACGTCCATATCAACTATAGTAAGCTTGCCAATACCTGCTCTGGCAAGAGCCTCTATCACATAAGAGCCTACTCCGCCACATCCAGCTACAAAGATGTTAGTATTCTCAAGTTTATTAATACCAGTTTCATCGACTAAAATACCGGTCCTCTGTGTAATAGCATCAATCATAGTTTTATATGTATACCTTATTTATATCATCAATGTATTTATATGCAAATAGATTAGCATAGGTTTCACCAGTTACATGGTCAATTTCATTAATATCAAGCTGTACCGGTAACCAATCAGTAGTGCTTGTAACAATTTTGTTATTATCCAAAACAAAACCATCAACTATAGCATTGGCATTTTGCATAAACTTATCATAATTAAGTCGAGTCACTACAGAGTCCTCTTTGAGTGCAAATAGATACAAAGGAGTTCTGGTTTTTTTACCAAAATCAACAATATCTGCAGCTTTCATTGTCTCAATAAGTTCTTTATTGGTAAATATTTTTTCATTAAATAAGTCATACATTGAGTTGTTACCAGTAGGTATAGCGTAATGAGAAGCAGATTCTTGATTAGGAAACTTCTTGTATAATGCACTATTAAATATTGCTCCAGCAAATTGTGTATTCGGTAAATGCTGCTGCAAAAATAAAGAATCGAAGTTATAGTGTTTGTTTTCAAGATTACACTTTTCTTGTGAGAATGTTGAACACTTCATTTCAAAGAAACCTTTATCAATGTCATTTGTGCTTATAGTTTTAGATACATTGCTATAATTTAGATAACTCATAAAAGTGTTTGCCATTAAACCAGGTTTTAGCATCGATGTGATAAGTTTACTGTGTAGAAAATACTTACTAGAGTCATTGTTATCAGTCATAAAGTCTAGCATGGTATTACTTACATCATAAGCTCCACTTAATCCAGCAGCAGCTCTATATCTATATAGTGTATCTAACTTATCTACCCCTTCACAGTCACCACGCCATCCTAAACATTTGGCTGTCCATATAGAATATGCTCCACCTTCAGAATAACCAACTGAAAATAGATTTAGTGTTGAGTTATCTTTCAGACCATATTTTTTGCGGATATCACTACTAACATTATTCAATAAATCAACAGCTGTATTTATGGTTTGCTTCGGATATAAAACATAGGGGTGATAGTTTTTATAGTCATCTCCTTGACCAATATAGTCAGGAGCAACAACGATATATCCATTAGCGGCATATACTCCAGCGTAAACAGTATTTAGATACAAGCTAGTCTTATTTTTTTTATCTAGATTAGAAGGAACTCCAGCATTATCAAATACAGTAGGGTGGTAGTATAAGACTACTCCCTTTGGATGATTGGTATTAGGAAGCATTACAAGTCCAGATACATGAGATGTTATTTTTCCTGTAGCTGGGAAAGAATTGATTGTAGTATATGATATTTTATCAAGTTGGATGTCTTTTATATTTTTATTACCAAGAGAGCCGACATCTATGCCATAATCTTTTATGTTCTTAAAATTTTTATCACAATCCTCTTTTGATAGATTCTTATTACAGAAATATTTTGTTTTGAAATCGTTTTCGATATCTTTAGTTGTCCATGTTGCCGTATTTACTACTTCTGTGTACCCCAAAGAAGATAACAGTAGTAGTCCTAATAGTGTGCTTTTTTTTATCATGTGATTTTACTCTAATTAACTATATATCTAAGTTAATATTTCTAACATCAGTTACTGTCATCCCAGCCTTTAGAGCACTAATAAGACCTGGTACACCATCTTCAAACACATGACAGTCACGAGGTTTAACATTGTATTTATTTGCTAATAATGTAAATGCATCAGGTGAGCTTTTATTTGGGTGTGAGTCATCTGCTGTAATTATGCTGTCAAAATAATCAGTAAGTCCCAGAACATCTAAAGACTTAATTACATTGGCTTGTTTGCCGCCAGATATTACTATCATGGGTATCTTATTATGATAGTGTATAACTAAGTCAACTATAGGTTGGATAGGTCTAGTTTGGCTTAATAGTTCATAAGAAGCTTCTTTAATTTTTTCAGCGATTATGGGTGTTTCACTTTCATCAAATTTGAATACTTCTTTGAGTATATACTCACTAGGTAGTCCGTTATATTTATCAAAGTCGATAGATTCGACCTCTGGCTTGGTATTTTTCAATACACTAAGCCAAGCATTAACGTGTATTTTCATATTGTTTGCGATTGTGCCATCACAGTCAAAAATTAGAAGTTTTGTGTTTTTGTGAACAGGTAAAAGCATATTAAATTTTGTTAATAAGTATTGTTATCAATATTATATACGATAAATAGAGTTGACATAAGTATAATTAGAAAGCAAAATTAAGAGCGTTAAATTTTAATATTGACCATAAAACTTTGTATAAATGGAGGAATGAATTATGGTATTAGTAGGTAAAAAAGCACCTGTATTTAATACACCAGCTGTTTTAGGAACTGGTGAAATTGTTGATAGCTATGACTTTGCTAAAGCTATCCAAGGTAAATATGCTGTTGTGGTATTCTATCCACTAGATTTTACATTTGTTTGCCCATCTGAATTAATTGCTTTAGACAAAAGAACAGCTAAGCTAAAAGAGCTAGGTGTTGAGGTTGTAAGTGTATCAATAGATTCTCATTTCACACATAATGCATGGAGAAATACTCCAATTAATGACGGAGGTATTGGACCAGTTCAGTACACTATGGTTGCAGATATTAATCAAGAAATTGTTAAAGCTTATGATGTTCAGTCTGAAGGTGGTATGGCATTTAGAGGTACTTTCTTGATCGACAAATCAGGTATTGTTCGTCATCAGGTTGTTAATGATCTTCCTCTTGGTAGAAATATGGATGAAATAACTAGAATGGTAGAAGCGTTACAGTTCCATGAAGAACATGGTGAAGTTTGTCCTGCTGGTTGGAACAAAGGTGATGAAGGTATGAAAGCATCTCCTGAAGGTGTAGCTGAATACCTATCTGATCACGTTGTAGATCTATAATTTATCATTTATTCTTATACTTTCTAATTTAATCACGATTTTTGCTCATAGATGAAAAATATTTTTTTAATATTAATAAGTTTGCTAGTGCTGACTTATGATGTCTATGCGGCAAATGATGTTGCAGATATAGATACTCAAAAAAAGTTAGTTAATACTGATAAATCAAAAGCTAATACTTCTCAAGATAATTCTGCTTTAGATACGGTCGAACAGTATGAAGGAGAATCAATAGCTCCCGGGACAACGTTTGATGTTGGAAAAACTCTTCTAAAGCTGTCTCGTGCTGATAAAGTTAAGCCTCCATTCTATCAAGGGATAAAAAATAATGTAATACTTTCTCAAGCAATGCTTAATACCCAGCAAGAAACCGGAGATCCTGAGTTTATCATTTTATCACGCCAAAATGGTTTGCTAAAAGATGACTATCTATATGTGGGAGGAATGGCTTCTTTTATTCCAACCTGGGGGCGAGATACTCAAAATGGCGTATCATCACGTTCAATTAATAACTATTCACTAGAGTATTATGTAGCAAGTACTTTAGGTGATTGGACATCTGTTTTTGCTTCTTTAAATACCTATACTATTGATGGTAAGTGGTCAGCAACTCCTGGTGGAGTATATTTTATATTAGGTAATTTGAATAAATTACCTGTTTATTCATATGCTGCACTATCAACTGTGAATTTTGGGAATTTTGATGAGTCTACTAATATTATACCTACCTTAACACGTTTGTATTTTATGCAATCTGGGGGTAATGTGAATCTTTCGTATAATAAAGATGGCTTGCAGACAAATTTTGTATTCTTAGCTTCATCTAAGGATGATTTTTTGAAAGTAGCTAATGCATATGAGGGTAACTCTAAGTTAAGTTTTTCTGTAAATATGAAATATACCCAAGACTTACAAAGTGTTGGAGACTATTGGTATGTTGGAGCAGCGTACTCAAATGTTTCGGGCTTTACAAATGACTATAATGACAACGTCGGAGTTGTGGACTTTAATGTGGGGATGAATATTAGCAAACTTGAGCTTGTTAATGAATTTGTGTTTACAGATAAAGGTGTAACCTCAATGACAGATGTTTCGGGAGGTTTTAATTTAAGAGAATCTTTTGCATCATCAATTTTTCCAGATTTAAAGTCGAATGATTTTTTGACTAGTGGAGGTAATGTCTTTGGCTGGTCTTCACAGCTTGACTATACAGCGAATGTTATGAATAAGGATTTTGTACCATTCGTGAGTTACTCTCAAATCCAACAAGCATCTGATAATTATGCGGCATCTTTGGCAACTGGTTTTAGATATAATGTTTTTGCTGATGGGTGGCTTGGTTTTAGCTATACGTATGTTAAAGGAAGGGCAAAAACCTTCTCAGAGCAAGATAATATTATGACTATGTATTTGAGAATATTTATATAAAATTAGATTGTTTGAGTATATGGTGCGATTAAATATAATTGATAGTAATTAGCAGACTATAATGTTATATTAATGCACACTAAAGAATTTAAAGGGGATTATTATGTCTGAGTATCCTTCATGTCCTAAATGTCAATCCGAATATGTTTATCAAGATGGTGAGTTACTAATATGTCCAGAATGCGGTTATGAATGGCAAATTAATGAATCTATTGATGAACAGTTGGTTATCAAAGACTCAAATGGTAATCTTCTTGCTGATGGTGATACTGTAAGTGTTATCAAAGATTTAAAATTAAAAGGTTCATCAAAAGTTATTAAAGTTGGAACTAAGGTTAAAAATATTCGTTTAGTTACTGGAGACCATGATATAGATTGTAAGGTTGATGGTTTTGGGGCTATGAAATTAAAATCTCAATTTGTTAAAAAAATATAAAATGAAGTATATAAGGTTATCTTTTTTTCTTATCTTTGGATTTGTATGTAGTTTTTGTTATGCATATTACATAGAAGAGAATGGCAAAAAAATTCCTGTGAGCAAAAGAGTGGCTGATACTATAGATGATATAGAAATAAAAGAAGGTGAAGCACTAAGTCAACAACAAATAGTTGACATAATAGAAGAAAATGACAAGGACTTAGATAGCAAAGAATTGTAGTTTCATGTTTAGAAAGATAGTAGCTTTAGCAAGTATTTTAGTATTATTCCCATTTAGTGTAGCTGTCAGTGCTGATACAAGTTCTGATTCAGCTGATGCTAGTTCTGTAGAAAGTGGCTATGATCCTGACAATATACGCAGACTTGAATCTAATGCTTATAGAAGAGTCTTTCCTAACCAAGATTATATCTTTAATAAAGCTCCACTAAGTACAGCACAGCAAGAGAAAGTTGCGCAGCAAGCTATTCAAGACTTATCAATTAAAGAAGGTGAAGCTCTTACAGATAGTGAAAAACGAGCACTAGCTAAGAAAACCTTTGATACTAAGGTTAACCAAGCATTGAATATTGATTCTATAAAAACCTCATGGTTTAATGGCTTTAGAGTTAGTGAAACGTTAACTCATGCAATGCTGAATGTTCAGGAAGATACTGGAGATCCTCTATTTATGCTTCAAGCAAGACAGCAAGGTATCTTAGATGATAATTATATCTACTTTGGAACAAAAGTAGCATTGATTGATTGGCAAAGACTAAATAGAGTTCCCCAAGGAGGTGAAAATAGACTTTTTTCTTATGCAGTAGATTTTTATGCTGCATCAACTATTTCTAAATGGTTTACGTCACTCGTTGGGTTTACGTTATATCAAGATCACAGTGATGAAGGCTTCAATGTACGTCCAAATACATTATATTTTATTCTAGGAAACCTTTCAGAAAGTCCATTTTTTGGTTATGTGGCAAACTCAACTGTGATGTACGGTAACTTTGATATTGTTTCAAACTATGTCTCGACGTTGACTAGGACATATTTTATGCAGTCAGGTGGGAATATAAATCTTTCTTATCATACACAAGATTTGCATCTAAATGCGGTACTTTTAGATGCAAACCCTGATAGCTATTTTGGTGTAACTAATGCTGCTAGTAAAAGTGGTGTGGGGTTTTCTTTAAATAGTAAATATGTCTACGAGATGGATACAGTAGGGGATTATCAGTTTTTTGGAGCTGCGTATTCAAATGTATCAGGTTTTCAAACTAAAAATGGTGGAAATGTAGGCGCATTTGATTTGAATTATGGCCTAGCTATTTCAGATATTAACTTTGAAGCAGAAGCTCTTTTAACAGATAGGGGTGTTGGAGGAGTCAATGACTCTTCATCTGTTAGCCCAAATAATATTGCTGGTGTACCTTTTTTTGGTTCCGTAAGACCTAGTGCAGCTTTGATATATGATAATTTCTTAGGTACAGGAGAAAATGTTGCTTCTTGGTCATTACAGTCAAGTTATACAGCAACAATATATGGTAAAAGATTTATTCCTTATGTTGATTATTCACAAGTTTTACAAAATAAATCAAATTTTGCTTATCAATACGGCGCTGGCGTAAGATACAATGCTTTCTATGGCTCTTGGTTGGGTTTAGATTATACAAATATTTACTCTCGTAGTAGTAATTTTAAAGAGAGACAGAACTATCTTTCTCTCAACTATACGTTATATTTATAGTAATCTACTGTTATAATAAAGCTTAGTAACAAAATAGAGAAATTTTGATGTCTAGGCAAGTTTTTATAGATACTGAGACGACGGGTTTTGATTATAAAATAGGTAACAGGATTATAGAATTCGGGGCTGTTGAAGTCATTGATAGGAAAGTTACAGGTAATAATCTACATTTTTATTGTAATCCAAATTATGAAGTTGAGGCTGGAGCTTTAGCAGTTCATGGTCTAACTAATGGGTTTTTGGCAGATAAGCCACTCTTTGAAGAAAATGTTGAAAAGATGATTGATTTTCTTAAAGGTGCCGAAGTTATTATCCATAATGCTGCATTTGATGTGCCATTTATAAATTGGGAGCTTGGGCTTCTGAAAAATAATAAGTATGGCACTCTAGAACAACATGTTGCGAAAATCGTTGACAGCTTGGAACTTGCTAGGAAGAAACATCCTCTTCAGAAAAATAATCTAGATGCTCTTTGTAAAAGGTACTACATTAGAAATGATCATCGTACTTTCCATGGAGCATTATTAGATAGTGAGTTATTGGCTGATGTATATCTTGCAATGACAGGGGGACAAACTAATCTTACTTTACACACTGCAAAAAATGCTAGTAAAGATAATATAGATATTGATTTTAGTAAATTAAATTTACGCTCAGCTAATGAAACAGTTATTAATACCTCTGAACATGATAAATATCTTCGTGAGTTATTAAGGTTGGAAGAGTCAGCTAAATGGTAAGAAAAATAATATTTCCCGAAGCTAAAAAGGAAGACTTAATCTATGCTGGCAAGGATTTTTTTGCTCGAGATTTGTTCTTAGAAAAGAATACTCATCAAGTTTGGTTAGAAATAAAAGAAGCAGCAGAAAAAGATGGTATTCTTTTGTATATAGTTTCTGGTTTTAGAAGTTATGATTATCAGCAAAAAATTATAGATAGAAAACTAGCTAGTGGTCAAACACTTGAACAAATTATGCGAGTAAATGCTCTGCCTGGAGAGAGTGAGCATCATACAGGTAGAGCTATAGATTTGACTACTGGAGATGAAAAAGAAGTTTTAACAGAATCTTTTGAAAATACATTAGCTTTTGAGTGGTTAAGTAAAAATGCTCACAGGTTTGGTTTTAAGATGAGTTTTCCGCGTGATAATGATTATGGGTATATTTATGAGCCTTGGCATTGGTGTTATCAAAGATGAAAAAGAAAAAATCCAATAAGCTATTAATATTAGCGTTGTCAGTAGTTCTTTTGAGCTCGTGTACAACCACAAAAAAAGATGTCACAAAAATAAAATTTGCATCTTATAATTATCCATGGATATTTGCTCCAGTGCGAAAAAATCTCGTAGAAGATAATATATCTGAAGCAATAAATGAAAATAATAATATCGCTAATATAAAGCAGTTAAAAAACCTTAATAATTTGGAGTCTGGAAGATTACTGCAGCTTAACGATAATTACTTAGATTCTATAAAATTTTATAATCTAGCGATTAAATCTATCCCTAAAGATAAAGACCAGTCATTAGAGCAAGCAAAAAAGTTCTTATTAAATAAAAATACATACAACTATTATGACATCAAAACATCATATAATATTCCAGACTATGCAATAAGCTTTTTGTATACATATCAAGCACTAAATTATTTAAAAACGAATGATGTTAATCAAGCACTTAAATCACTGGATAGTTTAGAGACTGCTAAAATATGGAGAAATGAACAAAATGTAATAGCAGGTGGTATGAAGGAGCTTGCTAAAGAGGATCTTGATAGAAATGATATCACTAGCGATGAATTAGGCTTAGATAACTTTAAGTCATTAAAAGCCATGCTTGAATTTTCATCAATAATTCCTAATGCTTATGGTAATCCAATGGCTTACTATCTAAAAAGTTTATTGGACTCAGCTATTTCAAAAAATTATCAGGAATCTTTGAACGACCTTGAAAATGCTCAAAAATATACAATTGGTAACAAATATCTTGATCAAACAGCTAATGAATATCGATCTGCAGTAGCTGGTGAAATATCTCCCTTTTCTATGGGAATG
Organism: Francisella sp. SYW-2; assembly: GCF_008711475.1. Lineage (NCBI taxonomy): Bacteria > Pseudomonadati > Pseudomonadota > Gammaproteobacteria > Thiotrichales > Francisellaceae > Francisella > Francisella sp. SYW-2. The sequence goes on from NZ_VXKO01000003.1 coordinate 94,867, forward strand.
GGTAGAGTTGTGGTTTTTTATGAACAAGGCCTTGTCAATATACGTAAATCTGCACAAGTTAATCTTGATTTAGGCAATATAGGAATCAAGAAACTGGAGTTTCCTGTATACAAAACAAAATATAGTTTTTTTGAGCCGAAAAGAGTAGTAATTTCATCGGGAGGTAGTGCATTAGTAGATACTTATACAGAGACATTACTTGACACGACACTATATGCTATGAAATCGCTCATAGAGAGTTACTCTAGAGTAGTTACACAAAGTGTTGTTATTGAGGCATTTAAATATGATTATGATAAAAATTTTCCTCTAGGAGGGCTTTTGGGCAGTCATTTAAAATTTGACCTATCAAATACTGATCCGAAGCGAGCAGATATGAGATCATGGTTGTTATTACCCAATAGCATTGACCTATTCGAACAACAGATTGATAGTGGCAACTATACAATTCAGGTTAATAATATTCGTCAAAAAATAGATGTAAAACAAGGCAAGACTACTTTATTGTGGATTGTAGATATTGGCAAATTCAAAAAAGTATATTATTTTATTTTTTAGTAGTATAAAGTTGCTCTTATTATATTTTTAAATTAACTAATCATTTGTATTTTTATTATTTTCTATTAAATAATTTCAAAGTAATCTAATTAATCTAGCACGAATTATATTTACTCATAGCAGTCCAAGTGATATAAATTAAAGTACAAGAGGCGTAATTTTGAGGTATTTATGAAAAATATCGTAATACTTGGTGCCGGCAGAGTCGGGTCTTTGGTTAGCTGCTTACTGGTTGAAAGTGGTGACTATACTGTTCATTTAATTGATAGATACATTCCTCATGACAAACCAGTTTTAGAAAAAAATGTAGATAATTTGATATACGTAGAGTTAGATGCTACAAACTCTTCAGACTTAAAAAACTATGTGCAGCAGAATGATATAAAAACTATAGTTTCATGTTTACCGTTTTTTCTTAATAAAGATATAGCTAAAATAGCAGGCGAGTTAGAGCTTAACTACTTTGACTTGACAGAAGATGTAGAGGCTACCAACTATATCAAAAGTATAGCAAATAAAGCAGAAAATAGTTTCTTTGCACCGCAATGTGGCTTAGCTCCAGGATTTATAGGTATTGTGTCTAATAATCTTATGCAAGAGTTCGACTCAATTGATACCGTACGTATGAGGGTGGGAGCTTTACCTTTAAATGTTTCGAATACACTTCAATATGGTTTGACTTGGTCTACAGAAGGCCTAATAAATGAATATGCAAAGCCTTGCGAAGGAGTCGTTGATGGTAAAAAAAGAACTCTAGCTCCATTAGCTGATGTTGAAGAGATTAAAATAGATGGGCTTACCTATGAGGCTTTTAATACCTCTGGTGGTATTGGCTCGATGATCGAGACTTATGCAGGTAAGGTTAAAAATATAAACTACAAAAGTATCCGTCATCCAGGGCATTGTGATAAGATGAAATTCTTAATGCAAGATATGAAGCTAGGCGAAGATTTGGATACTATGGTTAAAATCATGGAAAGAGCGATTCCAAGAATTAATCAAGATGTAGTTCTTATCTATGTATCAGTAGATGGTATCCGAAAAGGTCTAAAAGCAGAGCGTCATTTTGCACAAAAATATCCTTCAAAACGTATGTTTGGTAAATATTTCTCAGCATTACAATTAACTACTGCAACAAGCTTGTGTGTAAGTATAGATCTATTGCTTAGCTCTAAAGATAACCCTACAGGATTTATAAACCAAGAATCTATATGTTTACAAGAGTTTTATGATAATAGATTCGGAAAGTACTATAGAAATTCAGGACTTTTGATACAAGCAGATTAATTTAGGGGGACATAATGAGTATTTTACAAGAATTAAATTTAGGTTTAGAAGCATATATAACTGATGATAATAAAAATGTTATAGAAACTTTAAGTCCAGCAACTGGCGAGCTTTTGGCTAAAGTTAAAAATCAAAACCTAGATGATATGCAATATGCTATTATAAAGGCTACTGAGGTTGCTAAACAATGGCGTCAAATTCCAGCACCTAAAAGAGGAGAGTTAGTTAGACTTATTGGCGAAGAGCTCCGTAAAAATAAAGATCATCTAGGAAGCTTAGTATCTCTTGAGATGGGTAAATCTAAGCAAGAAGGTGATGGCGAAGTTCAAGAGATGATTGATATGGCAGATTTTGCTGTAGGACAATCACGTATGTTATACGGTGTGATGATGAATTCTGAGCGTCACGATCATAGAATGTATGAGCAATGGCATCCATTAGGAGTAGTTGGAGTTATTTCTGCATTTAACTTTCCAGTAGCTGTATGGTCTTGGAATGCTTTTATAGCTGTTATTTGTGGTAATACTGTAGTGTGGAAACCGTCCGAAAAGACACCTCTATGCTCAATTGCTGTACACAATATATGTCAAAAAGTAATTCAAGAGCATGGTTATCCTGAAATTTTTTATACAATAATTTCTAAAGATATTGAGGTTTCAAAGGCATTAGTTAATGATGAAAGGGTAAATCTAGTATCTTTTACAGGTTCTACAAAAGTTGGTCAAGATGTAGGACAACAAGTAGCAAAAAGATTTGGTAAGTCAATTTTAGAGCTAGGTGGTAATAATGCTACAATTATTGATGAATCAGCTAATCTAAAATTAGCAATACCAGCAGCTGTTTTTGGAGCAGTTGGTACAGCAGGGCAGAGATGTACTTCTCTAAGAAGACTATTTGTACATGAATCAATCTATGATTTGGTCAAAGATAAAATGGTCAATGCTTACAAACAAGTTACAGTTGGAGATCCGTTAGATCAAAAAAATCTTATGGGACCTCTTATAGATCAAGCATCAGTTGATAATTTCTTAAAAACTGTAGATCAAGCTACAATAGAAGGCGGTAAAATTTTAACTGGTGGTAAAAAAATTGCAAAAGCTGGTTTCTTTGTTGAGCCAACAATAATTGAAGCAAATGCTAATATGCCAATAGTGGCAGAAGAGAATTTCTGTCCTATTTTATACATAATGCCATTCAAAGATATTGATGAAGCAATCAAATTCAACAATAGTGTTAGATATGGTTTATCAAGCTCTATATTTACTGATAATATCCAAAACGCAGAGAAGTTTTTATCTAGTTCAGGCAGTGATTGTGGTATTGCGAATGTGAATATTGGTACATCAGGTGCTGAAATTGGTGGCGCGTTTGGAGGTGAAAAGCATACTGGTGGCGGTCGTGAAGCTGGTTCAGATGCGTGGAAAGCATATATGCGACGTCAGACTAGCACAATCAATTATGGTAAAGATTTACCATTAGCTCAAGGAATCAAATTTAATCTGGAGGATTAGTTTATGAGTTTTAAGATTTTAGATAAACTTTGGGATCAGTATATTGAAACTAATCCACATGTTAAGCAAGTTTATGATTCTTTTGTGGCTGAGGGTGAAAAGCCTGTCAATGATCATATAGCATTAAGAACGTTAGATAATCCAAAAATAGATATAGATGTGCTATCAAAGCCCTTTATAGATATTGGCTATAAGGTATGTGGACATTATGATTTTGAGGTCAAGAAGCTAAAAGCCATACATCTTGAGCATAGTGATCATAATCAGCCTAAAGTGTTTATTAGTAAGCTTCTAGTTAGTGAATTTAGCCCATTCTTACAAAAAACGATGGAAGCTTGTGTAGAAGGTATACCTAATAGTTTACTGAAGAATCCTGAGGCTTTGTTAACATCAGGTGCAAGTTGGAGCTTTATAAGTTACAAGACTTATCAAAAGCTTCTCGAAGAGTCTGAATATGCCGCTTGGTTTTATGCTTTTGGTTTTAGAGCGAATCATTTTACTGTTTTTATCAACGATTTGAAAAAATTTAGCGAAGTTTCTGAAGTTAATGATTTTCTAAAATTGAATGGCTTTGTATTGAATAGCTCAGGTGGAGAAATTAAGGGAACACCAGCAGATTATTTAGAACAATCAAGTACAATCTCAGGCAACTCTGAAGTTAAATTTATAGAGGGGTGGAAAGAAATTCCTTGTTGCTACTATGAGTTTGCAAAACGCTATCCTGATCAAAGTGGTAAGTTATATCAAGGTTTTGTAGCCAAATCAGCAGATAAAATATTTGAAAGTACTAACGCTAAATAATCTATTTATAGTTTTTTGAAATTATCTCACTAATCTTGGTAAATAAGTCCTCATAGATAGAGCTTTTACGCATAACTAAATCAATCTCTCTGTAAAAATCTCTATTATCAATATCAATATATTTAACATTTTCAGTTTTTATGCGTGCTGTTTCGGGAATTAGTGTAATGCCCTCATCAATGGATACCATTTGTCTTAATGTTTCTAAGCTACTACCTTTGAAATCATTATTATTAAAATCTTTTAATGAGCAGAGTTTTAAAGTTTGATCTCTCAGACAATGTCCTTCATCTAATAGCATAAGATTTTGCTTAACTATTTCAGTTATGCAAATTTTTTTGCTTTTTGCTATGGGATTAGTCTTTGCTACAGCTACGTAGAATTTATCATTAAAGACTTTTTTCCTTTTAAACTGATAGTTATCGGTAGGAGTCGCCAAAAGAGCAAAGTCAATCTTACCTTGATCAAGCATACTTACAAGAGTATCAGTTTTTTCTTCGATTATGGATATACTCAGATTAGGGAAATCTTTCTTGATAGCAGGTAGTATTTTTGGCATTAAATACGGACATAATGTTGGAAATGCTCCTATCGAGATACTTATTTTTCCATTATTTAAGTGCAGTTCTGATATTTTTTTTAAGTTTTTTACTTCATCTAGAATCTTATAGGCTTGGTTAACTATTTTCATACCAGCTTTTGTTATAAGTACTTGTTTTGTACCTCTTTCAAAGATTTGTATACCTATGAGCTCTTCAAATTTTTTTATTTGCATACTAAGAGCTGGTTGACTGACAAAGCATTTTTCTGACGCTGTAATAAAGCTTTTAGTTTCATATACAGAAATGATATATTCAAGAGTACGAGTATTCATATAAGTAAAGCTTATAGCTAGTATAAATATAATATATTTTAAATTATTTATTAAAGCAATACAATAACAGTGTAACTTAACACAACACAAGGAGTTAGACATGACTAAAAGAGTACCTAATGTAACTTTTAAGACTAGAGTAAGAGATGAAAGTATCGGTGGATCAAACCCATTTAGATGGCAAGATGTTACATCTGCTGATATTTTTGATAACAAAAGAGTAATTGTTTTTTCATTACCTGGAGCGTTTACTCCGACTTGTTCTACATATCAACTACCTGGATTTGAGAATAATGCGACTAGATTTAAAGAGCTAGGAATAGATGAAATTTATGTTTTATCTGTAAATGATAGCTTTGTAATGAATAAGTGGATACAAGCACTAGATGTTAAAAATATTAAACCAATTCCTGATGGTAATGGTGAATTTACGGAAGGTTTGGATATGCTTGTAGATAAGTCAAATCTTGGCTTTGGTAAGAGATCTTGGAGATATGCGATGATTGTTAATAATCACGAAATCGAAAAGATGTTTGTAGAGCCTGGTAAGCGTGATAACGCTGAAGATGATCCTTATGGTGAGTCTTCTCCTGAAAATCTTCTAAAATACTTAGAAGCTAAATAGTAATAAGTGGAGTCTCAAATGAGCAAAAAAATAGTTCTAATAGGTGCAAGCGGAGTAATAGGATCAGCGACTTATGATAAGTTCATTAGCACTGGTTATGAAGTTATTCCTGCAACATTTAGTGGAAGTAATGGTTCACACCGTATTGATATAGAAGATATAGAATCTATCAAAAATTTCTTTGAAAAAGTAGGTTCTTTTGATGCTTTAGTATCTACTACTGGTAAAGTAGCTTTTAAAGCTGTTGATGATTTAACTCAAGAAGACTGGAACTTCAGTTTTAAAAATAAGCTACTTGGACAAATCAACCTAGTGCAAATTGGTGCAAACTATATCAATAAGGGTGGTTCATTTACATTGACTACTGGGATATTGAATGTTGAACCAATTGCATTAGGTGCTGTAGCAGCTACTGTTAACGCTGCAGTAGAAGGGTTTGTAAAAGCAGCAACTCTTGAGTATAAAGACTTCCGTATAAATACTGTTAGTCCAACTGTAGTCAAAGAAGCATTAGCAAAATATGGACCATTCTTTGTGGGTTATGAACCTGTAGAAGCAGAAAAAGTAGCTAATGCATATCTTAAGTCAGTAGCAGGTATTGCTAATGGCAGTGTTATAAAAGCTGGTTATTAATTTTTTTATCAAAAAACTATTCTAGACTTAAAGTTCTTAACAATATTGACCAATTCTATTGATATATATACTATTTCATTAAGTGCCTATTTTAATAATGCGTTCGATATGTATTGCAGCGCTTAATAATGATTGATATTTATTTCAATGAGGAGAGAACATGAATAAGATACTAACTACAGCAAATGGTGCTCCAGTACCTAATGATAATACAAGTATTAGTGCAGGTAAAAATGGTTCGCTAACATTTGATAATTTTAGATTATTTGAAAAACTAGCTCATTTTAATCGTGAGAGAATTCCTGAACGTGTAGTACATGCACGTGGAACAGGAGCGTACGGTACGTTCACTCTTGAAAAAGACTTATCAGATTTGACAGTAGCTGATTTTTTAAGAGATCAGAATAAACAGACTGATGTTTTTGTACGATTTTCTACTGTTGGTGGAGGTCAAGATTCTAGTGATTATGTTAGAGATGTGCGTGGTGCAGCTATCAAATTTTATACCAAGCAAGGTAATTTTGATATTGTAGGAAATAACACACCAGTATTTTTCATAAGAGATCCTAATAAATTCCCAGATTTCGTACACTCACAAAAAAAGAATCCTCAAACTAACCTACCAGATCCTGCGGCCCAGTTTGAATTTTGGTCAAGAAACCCACAATCTTTGCATCAAATGACAATATTGATGTCTGATAGAGGTATCCCAAAGAACTATAGGCATATGCATTTATTTAGCTCTCATACACTTAGCTTTTATAATCAAGAAGGTAACCGTTTTTGGGTTAAGTGGCATTTTAAAACACAACAAGGAATTAAAAATCTTACAAATGAAGAAGCATCTATGCAGCCAAGCTATGGAGCTCAAAAAGATTTGTTTGATGCTATAGCAAGTGGAAACTATCCAAAATGGGATGTTAAGTTGCAAATTATGACTGAAGAGCAAGCGAAACAATTTAGTATAAATCCTTTCGATTTAACTAAGGTTTGGTCACATAAAGATTTCCCACTTCAAAAAATAGGTGTTTTAGAGTTAAACCGTAATGTTAATAATTATTTTGCTGAAGTAGAACAAGCTACTTTCGCTCCTAATAACTTGGTGCCTGGTGTTGGAGTATCTCCAGATAAGATGTTACAAGCTAGACTACTAGCTTATCAAGATGCTCATAGATATCGAGTCGGTGTAAATGCAAGTCATATACCTGTAAATGCTTCAAAATGTCCAATGCATAATTATCAGCGTGATGGAGCAATGGCTGGTACAGCTCTTAATGTATCACAGAATGAAATGCCTAATTTTTATCCAAATGCACATTCTGATTCTCCTTCAGATGCCAAACAATATATAGAGCCACCTATAGAAATAGAGGGTTATATTGATTATTATGATGCACAAGGTGAAGATAACTATTCACAAGCTGGAGATCTTTTTAGATTAATGAGCGAATCTCAACAGCAACAGTTAGCTAATAATATTGCAGAAGGATTGATACATGCTAGTCAAGATATCCAAGAAATAATGCTTGACCAGTTTGCTCAAGCTGATAAAAACTACAGAAAAAAGGTTGAAGAAGCTCTTCAAAATATCTAAATAATATTTATTTCTTATTCATTTTCCAGAGTAGACTACTAATGTAAGCTCGTCTATTTTCTTTACAAGCGACCATTAGCAATTTAGTAATTTTTAGATTATGCGCATCAGAAAATAAAATAATCAGCATTTCTCTAATATAGTTAGTATCTAAAGTAATGTAGTTATCCGTACCAATACCTAGTTTGATACCTTTTTTCTCCCACCAGCTGAAAGGGTGGTCTTTGTAGTCTGGAATGGCTGTAGTTAATTTGAGATTAGAAGAAGGAAGACCAACAACACCAATATTTTTACTGATAATTCTATTTAGAACATCATGTTGATATCTTTCTATCTCTATAGCTGTATGGAATTTTATTTTTGTAAATTCTAAAATTTCATCAGAATTTAGTTTTATTCCATTTGTGATTTTATCTCTAATTGAAGAGTTATTTTCATTCCAATGAATTTCTTGTATTTCACGATATTCCATAGATTTGTCATCAAGAGGCTGAGAGTTCTGATTAAGTTTTAGAACCTTTTGTAGCAATCTTTGAAAGTAGTAGTTTGGATTGATACCTATTGATAGTCCATGCTCTAGTGTATCAATATTCCAAATATTTAAAGCATTATCAACTGCTTGAACACCTTTTTTTAGTGTATGGAAAGTTTCTCCATGATGTGAGCGAATTTTAAAACCATAATATTGCAGTTTTCTAATTCCTTGTTTTAATGTTTCAAAATGGGCTTTTTTATAGATATTTTTTTCATCACCGACAGTATCTATATCTTTCATTACATTCTGTAGAAATGGATATTTTTCTAATATATCGATTAGACAGTTTACTTGGTATTCAAAACTTTCTTTTTTTGTTTTAAACTTTGTAGCATCAAAAAAATTAGCTTCTTTTCTAAATGATGGAGAAAGCACATAACCAAAATCTGGATATTCTTCTTTGAATTTTTCAAAACCTTCATAAAGTCCAAGAACTACATCTTCTTCTGTTGCTAAGTCCTCATTTAAAATTGCTTCTTTTTCATCACTTGTAGAACGAGATAGTGTGAATTTAAGTCTAATATTTCCAACATTATGTTTATGATATAGTTCACTAGCCATGTGATAAGCGGCATCTATATGATCTTGTTTTGTATTGAGAATAATTTTTGCAAGATACAAAAGATCTAAATATCTTGAGAATTTTTCACCATCTTTTAAAACTATAAGTTTTTCAACATCTTCTACAGAATTTATTGGTAGTGCATTTTCGCCATAGATATTTACTATTTTTTGGCTATAGATATTACCATTTTTACCATCTAAAAGTTTCTTGAGGCGCGGATAAATAAACTCTGCTGAGAGAGAGCCTGTTAGGTGGATATGCTCTTCATGATATTTAAGAGGAAAACTCTTTAAAAAGTCATAAAATGCTATACCAATAGGGTGATTTAGTAAGTCTTCTATATCCAACTCATCATTATTAAATAATTTGAGTTTTTTTATGAAATCTTGAAGGCATTGCGATTCATGTTCATCTAGATTCTCATAACTTAGTAGTTCAAGGGTGTTAAATATTGATAAACCATTTGTTTCAATAATTATTTTATTTAACTTTTTATTTAGAGAATTAATTTCAGACATTGATTAATTGGTTAAAAACTTTTTTAATCGTGTAATTATAAAGTTATTTTTATCTATGATAAAGTAGAATTATTAGCAGCGTTTAGTTTGAGTGGAGTTAGACAAATGAAAATAAATTTAAAAGATATCAACCTTGAAGCATTTAAGCCAGGAATTTCTAAAAAGTTATTAGCTAGAGATGATTCAAGAAGCTTTCAAATAGACTTTATTAGATTGGAGCCAAAAGCAAGATTAAGCCAACATAGTCATCCAGATGTTGAATGGGTATATGTTATAGAAGGTTCTATGTGTGATGAAAGAGGAGAGTTTAGTAAGGGTGATTTTTTTATCAATCCTATCAACTCACAACACTCTGTCGTTTCAGGAGCTAATGGTTGTGATATTTTATGTTGTTGGTGTGGAGAAATTAAAGATTGTTAATATGATTTAAAACTTTTTGGAAAACTTCTTCGATAGATAGGTTGCTAGTATCAACTAAAATAGCATCATCAGCAGGCTTCAAAGGAGCTACTTTTCTATTTCTGTCTTGAAAATCTCTTTGTTCAATATCATTTTTAATTTTATCAAAATTAGGATTTTCACCTTTTGTCAGTAGCTCATCATATCTTCTTTGAGCTCTAACTTCTGAGCTAGCATCTAAGAAGAATTTGTATTTAGCATCAGGGAAAACAACTGTACCCATATCTCTACCATCTGCTACAAGTCCAGCAGCAGTTGCAAAAGAGAGCATTTTATCATGTAACATTTGGCGTACTTTTGGATATGCAGAAGTTTTTGATGCTAGCATCCCAGTTTGTTCAGTACGGATAGCTTTAGTCACATCAGCATTATTTAGAAGGACTATTATAGAATCATTTTGAACTTTAAACGATACATCTAGTAATTCAAGCTTACTACAAACATCATCTTCATTATCTAAATTAGCGCCAGTATTGAAGCAGTGTAATGCAGCTATTCTGTATATTGCGCCACTATCCAAAAGTTTATAGTCAAAGTGCTTTGCTAATTTTTTTGATAATGTTCCTTTACCGACACCACTTGGTCCATCTACAGTTATTATTTTAGAATTGTTCATTTTCAAAACCTTGCATAAATTGTACTAATTTTTCAACATCTTCTAGACTAACAGCATTATAAAGACTAGCTCTACAGCCACCGACACTTCGATGTCCTTTTAAGCCATAAAAGCCAGCTTTACTAGCCTCATTTAGAAATTCATCAGTTAGTTCTTCATTTGATAGATGAAATATAATATTCATGTTAGAGCGATATTCTGGCTTAATTTCATTTTTGAAAATCTTTGAATTATCAATAGCTGAGTAGAGTAGATTTGCTTTTTGGTTATTGAAAGTTTCTACATTCTTCAAATTATCAAATTTGTTAATTAAATATTCTAGTGTCAACTCAAAAGTAACCCATGAGATAACAGAAGGAGTATTGTAAACTGAATTTGATTTCTTGGTAACTAGATAGTCAAACACTACCGGAATATTATCTTTTGCTTTGATTAAAGAATCTTTGACGATAACTATAGTTAAGCCTGGTATACCAGCATTTTTCTGCGCACCAGCATATATTAAACCATAATCACTAATATTGATAGGCTTTGATAAAAAGCTTGATGACATGTCACAAACTATTTCTGTATTGCAAGACTTGGCAAGTTTGTTAATCTGAAAACCATCTACAGTCTCATTGTCTGTATAATATATATAATCGTATGTATCTGCTTGGAAACTTTGAGCAATATTATTATCATACTTCACAGCATCTACAGACGTAAATTTAGTAGCTTCCTTGGCAGCTTTTTCTGACCATTGCCCACTACATACATACAATGCTTTATTATATTTATCTGATAAATTCATAGGTATAGCAGCAAATTGTGCCGTAGCTCCAGCTTGCATTAGAAGCACAGAGTAGTTATCTGGAATATTAAGTAAACTTCTGAGATTTTTTTGAATAGAGGCATGCACTTCATCAAAAACTTTATCACGATGTGAAATAGATAATAAAGATACTCCAGTATTTTTATAATCAATCATCATTTGTTGTAACTGTTCTATTATAGATGTAGGCACAACAGCAGGACCTGCACAAAAATTAATTTTCATAATCTAAAAAAAACCTCTAATAATTTGAGCTTATTGTAACATAATTAGTTTTATATAAATGATATGTTTTTTAGTTGTAAATACTATTTAATCCAATCTCTTGGCTTTATATATTCATATACTTTTTCCTCTTCAGAACCAGGCTCAGGTTGCCAGTTATACTTCCAAGTAGCCATAGGTGGCATTGATGATAGTATTGATTCTGTGCGTCCACCACTTTGAAGACCAAATATTGTACCTCTATCGAAGACTAGATTAAATTCGACATATCTACCACGACGGTAAAGTTGAAAATCTTTATGCTTTTGTGAATATTCGATATTTTTTCTTTTTTCTACTATTGGTATATAAGCATCTAAGTATGAATTTGCACAATCAGTCACAAATTTGAAACATTCATCAAAAGATTTGTCATTTAAATCATCAAAAAACAAACCTCCAACGCCTCTACTTTCATCACGATGTTTGAGATAAAAGTATTCATCACACCATTTTTTAAAACTAGAATAATAGCTAGCGTCATGTTTATCGCAAACATTTTTTGCAGTTTGGTGCCAATGAATAGCATCTTCCTCAAAAGGATAGTAAGGGGTTAAATCAAAACCACCACCAAACCACCATATAGGATTATCTGTATCTGCACCAGCAACAAAGATTCTAAAGTTAGCATGAGATGTTGGTACAAAAGGATTACGAGGGTGAATAACTAATGAAACACCTGTGGCAATAAATGATTTACCAGCAAGTTCTTGTCTTTTTGCGGTAGCTGATGGTGGTAAAGCATCTCCGTGTACTCTAGAGAATGCAACGACGCCTTTTTCAAAGATTTCACCGCCCTCTATAATCATAGAGTTACCATAGCCTTTGAGTTTTTGTTCAGGAGTGTTTGGCTTTTGCCATTTATCACTAATGAATTTAGCTGAGCTAGTTTCAGATTGCTCAAGAGTAGATGTGATTTTTTGTTGTAGTTGAGTTAAAAAGTTCTCAAATTGTGTGATTTTTTCTTGCATAAGAGTTATAGCCTTTTATGTTGAGAATTATATCTTAAAAGAAATATTTAAATATATTATATTTTAACAGTAGGAATATAAAATTGCTTGTAAAAAAATGATTTGAATTTTGATCGTTTATAAGTAGAAGTTAAATTTTACTTTTTGCTTTTTTACGAGCCATTTCTTTTGCTTGTTGTTTTTGTTGTTTGTTCAATTTTGCTAATTTTTTGGCATCATCACCAACATGTGAAAATCCTCTTTCAGCAGCTAGTTGAGATTGTTTTTCACGTTCTGCAAAGCGTGCTTTTTGCTCTTCTGTAACTTTATCATAACAATGATGACAGCTTATACCTTTGACATATTCTGGGCGTTTTTTGTCTTCTTCGGTGATAGGCATACGACAAGCAAAACATTGATCATAGTTACCTTTCTCAAGATCATGATTTACAGCCACTCTTGAGTCAAATACAAAACATTCACCTTCCCACATGGATTCTTCTTTAGGTACTTCCTCTAGATATTTTAAGATACCACCTTGTAAGTGATAAATCTCATCAAAACCTTTAGCTTTCATTAAAGCTGTAGATTTCTCACATCTAATCCCACCGGTACAAAACATAGCTACTTTTTTGTGCTTTTTAGGATCTAGATTTTTATCGACATATTCCGGAAACTCTCTAAAAGTCTCTGTATTTGGATTGATAGCATTTTTGAATGTACCTATTTCGATCTCATAATCATTACGAGTATCTACAAGTATAGTCTCTGGATCAGATATAAGAGCATTCCAATCTTTAGGCTCCACATACTTTCCGCAGACTTTATTTGGATCAATTTCTTCGATACCAAGAGTTACAATCTCTTTTTTAAGTTTTACTTTTGAACGATAGAAAGGCATTTCTTGATGATAAGACTCTTTGTAGTCAATATCAGCTAATCTAGAATCAGATTTTAGATATGCTAATAACTCATCTACACCTTCACGAGATCCTGCTACTGTACCGTTAATACCTTCATTAGCAAGAAGTAGTGTACCTTTGACATTATTTTTTATCATAGTATCAAGCAGAGGCTGGCGCATAGCTTCATAATCTTCAAGCGTTACAAATTTGTACATTGCGCAAACAACTATTTGTGACATATTTATTCCTAGAAATTCATAATTTATATAACTAAAGATTTGCTATTATAACAAATATTACAATTTTTGTTAGAATGAGTTAATAATTGTGTCATCTCATAAATATAGTGTTTGGCTAATACCAGCACAGAAATATCTCTTGGCTCTAGCTAGATGTATCAACTATAATTCTTATATTGCTAGACAGCCATCATTTATACCTCATTTAACATTATTTAGCTCTGCTAAAAATATTGTTGAAGATTTTGGGTATTGGGCGTGTCAGCTTGATTATGAGAATTTCTCATTAGATATTGATAGTATAGCTATAGATAGAGATTCTTATTTTATGAACTATTATCTCAAGTTATCAAAAACTGTACAGCTAGATAATCTTTTTGCTAGTGCAAGAAAATTAGATATAGAAAGTGAATATAATTTAGATCCTCATGTTAGCTTAGTGTATGGTGCGACTAATCATGACAAGCTTTTGAAATATCAATTTTCTAAAAAAATCATCTTTGACAAAATAGCTATAATCAAATATTTCCCAGCAGATACAGCAACAACAGTCATGAGTTTTGAGATAGTTAAATCATATAAACTATTAAATTTGTAGTTTAATAGTTTTACTTTATGATTAGATGTTTTATTATTTTGAGACAGTTTTATTATATTTAATCGTTTTTTATGTTTTTTAAAAATCTTACAGCATTCAAAATTACTGATATTAATATAGATATTTTTGAAGATTCGATGAATAAACTCGCATTTATTCCTTGTAGTAATTCTCAGAAATCTTCGAGAGGTTTTACAAACCCATTTATAAAAGATGAACAATGCCTTTTTAAGTTTAATCATTTAGCTGCATTTTGTTTACTTACTGAAGAAAAAATCCTTCCTGCTCAAGTTATCAATCAACAAGCACAAGAATATATTCAAGAGTTAGAGCTCACTAGATATGTGAGTAAAAAAGAAAAAACACAAATAAAAGAGGATATGGAGCAAAAGCTACTACCTCTAGCATTTAGTAAGTTTAGAAAGATTCATGGTTATCTAGATCTAACTAATAACTATCTAATAATTGATAGTGTTTCAGAAAAGCAAATTACAGAAGTTTTAGATCTATTACATAGATGTGAAGCAAGGTTCGAGCCTGTCATCAAAGAAGAAACAGATATTCTAACAGAATGGCTTGTCGAAGATACTTATCCAGTAGATATTGAAATAGCAGAAAAATGTAAGCTCACAAGTGCTATAGGAGATAGTATTGCAAATATCTCATGTCAAGGTAGCTCAATGCTGAATGATAATATCAAATCATTTATTGATAGTGGAGGGTACATTACGGAGCTAGCTATAACTTGGAAAGAGCAGCTTGCTATGACAGCAAATACTAAGTTACAGTTTAAAAGTATCAAATTCTTAGATGGTATAAAAGATCTAAATAAAGAAGATAATGTTGGTCATGAAGTTGATTTATTGCTGATGGCAGATATTTTTGCTGAGCTTATTACAGCTATGCAAAGTTGGATCAAAGAAGATGAGAGTTTGTAAATATGACATTAAATGATAATCAATTAAAAGCATACGAATATGGTCTAGCACATCACCCAAGTTTAAAAGAAGGGTGCAAAATTTTTCTAGAAAAAGATTTTTTGAAAATTCAGCTGACTGAAAATGACGCTACGATAGAAAAAATATTCAAACATGATAATACCAAAGCAGGCTTAGTAGCATTGCTAAAAAGTGATGAAGTTAAAAATTTATTAGGTTTTGATTTTTCAAATTTGATATCGATTATGTGTATTCGATAACCATAGTTAATTTTGAATTAAAGTTGAAAAAATAACACTAGCTCTTGATGTTATTTTTAGTTATCATTTTTGTTAGATTCTTTTAAAAAATGTAAACTTAGTTATGGCCAAAATATATGATAATCGCCCATCTGATTGGGATGATAAGGATGAATCAGGAGCGAAGAGCCAAAGTAGTGTATCAGAGTATAAAAGTGGCAAAGTCCAAAAGAATGTAGTCAATGATAATAATATAGTTCAAGAGGAGTTAGCAGAGGGTCAAAAGAAGAAACTATTATCCTCAAACGAAGTTCGAGAGACTAGTAAGGGTAATATTACAACAACCTATGAAGATGATACTAAGCTAACCCAACAATCAAAGACAGCCAAAGAATCTTATCATTCAAATGATTTTAAAAGTGAAATCAAAAAAGAAACAATAGTAACAAAGACAGCTAATAAAACAGAAAGCATAATAGCAGATAGTACGACTATTAGTACTAATAAACTGACAGAGACTAGCCCTGGTAAACATGCTATTACAGCTACTAAGAATATTAATATCAAATCAAATGTTGCCAAGATCTCAGCAGAGAAGTTAGATGTTAAAGGTGCTAGTTTTGGAATGAGTGCAAAGAATCATACAGAGAAAGCATCATTTAAGCATGTCAAAGCAGGAGATGTTAAATATAATGTAAGCGAAAAGCTAATGATGGATGCTGATATCAGTAAGTCATCATTTAAGCTACAAAATTATCAAACCAAACAAGCAGAATATAAACATCCAGATGATATTGCAGATGATGTTTATTATATAGGTGAGGTTATATATAGCCCTAAGTTATCAAAGCTATATTTTGTACCTACAAATTTGGTTAGAGAAGTATTTAACTCACAACAGAAGTATTTGAGTAAATCAAAGACAAACTCAGTATATAAATATAACTATGGTAAACGTCAAGTAGCAAATAGATTTGATACAAGTCCAGATTTAGAACAAGTATTATTATCAAATAGAGATTATATCCATATAAGCTTTGTAAGAGCTAGTATGTGTATGCTAGATCAATCAGTAGTTAGTAATCCAAATATAGTAGCACTAGATTTTAGTAAGGCTAAATTAGATAGTAATACATCATTAATAAATTGGGGAGCTATAAATTCAGATTTAGATTCTAAAGTAAAAGGCTTGGGATATAAGGCAGGCTATAAGTTTGCAAATCAAGATGCAGTAGATGATGGAGTTAAGTATTTACAGAGCTTATCAGAGAGCAATATAAATAGATGGTTGGATATAGGTAAGACATATCAGGCAAGTTTGCTATATATGGGCTTACTAATGGCAGGTAGATATAATTTCAAACAGATATCAGAGAAACAAGCAAGACTACCGTATAAACCAGATGTAATAGCAGATATTGACTATGATAATGAGACAGCTATAGCATATAAATCATATCAGCATGAAATAGATGAAGATTATGGAATGTTTGATTTGATTACTACAGAGGAATATGTAGATAGTGAGATACTATTATCACAGACAGCGAAAGTAGCAGTCAAAAATAATAAATATGTCTTAGAAGGTGATAATCATAATAAATACCCTACAGATAAAGATAATCAAATAAAAGATGGATTATTATTGTGGAGTAGGACAGCTAGTACAAAGCATGATAAAAAGATAGAAAAGCTAAATCTAGGTAGACTTAAAATAAGTGATATCAAGAAGCAAACATTAACAAAACCCTATCAGATAGATTATAAAGATGATAAATGGTTAGTATATGCTGATTCGAAGTATCTATTGTCTACACATAATCATGATTTGGATTATCCAACTGGAGATGCTTTGATATTTGAAGCTAGTGTAGATGAACATTACACATTAGAGAAGTTTTATTATTATCAACTAGCTAGAGCTAATTTTGATCTAGATGATGAATTAGTATCAAAAGATGTAGCAGAGAAGTTAGAAAGAAGATGTTTGTATCAAATGTTAGTAGATACTTATGATGTCCCAGCAGATAGTAATGTCAAAAGCTATCTGGAGAGTTTGCAAACGAATGGTAAGACTGTAGATATAGGAACAACATTAGCAGCATTAGAGTCTGTGAGTGATGAGTTGATATTAGTATTACCACCAACAGCAATAGGTAAGTTGTTATATTTACTAAATAATCTAAATGATAATGATGCTAACTTAATATCTAATGATGAAGTATTATCACAACGCAGAATAGCTATGGGATACAAACTAGCATCTACATTTAGTACCAGAAAAGGCTATCTAATAGCACTACAGCATTATCAGCCACTGACAGAATATGACCAAGTAAAAGCAGAAGATAGTATAGATGCGCTATGGCATAATGATGATATGCTATTTGCTTTAAGAGATGATAAAACAGCTAAACTAATCAATGGAGCATATAATAAGTTAAATAGTGAAGATATGGTACTTAGACTTAGAAAGGATGATAATCTTTTCTACAAGCATGAGTATTTAGATTTTGTGCCCATTGATAAAGTCTCGAAAAGAAGTCCATCTATAATAACTCAGGATTTAGAAAAATAAAATTTTATAAAAATGTATAAGTGAATTAGTTATGAAGTGCATATTTTATATTATTTATATTTATTCGGATTGTTCAATGGTTAGTCCTTTTTGTTTTTTCTCTTTCAAGCTTTACTTCGTTTACATACTTTTCCATTTCGTTAATTGATGGGTTAATATAAAAAAAGTTTTTTACATAGGTTTTTACTTTATCAAACAAATTTTTTGATTCATTATGAGAAGATTGACTTTCAATATCTATATCTCCAACTATTAGAGCTTCTAGAGTTCTGATAGAGATATCTACTACATTTTTATGATAATTATCTATAAGCAACTTAAAAATTAGTAAGATACTTGCTATAAAAATAATATAAAGTAACTCAGTCTTTGGCTCTGTATATATTGTTGTGGATATTGAAATTAAACCAAGAATAATTGTAATTATTTGACTATTGTTTAACCTAGAATAATCAGTTTTCATTGATTCAATAATAATATTTAAATTTTTAAGAGGGGTTTTTTTGTAGTCATACTCTTCAAGAAGTAAAAAGCAGATTTTAACATTTTCGTGATTTTTACTAAAATAGTGACTCACTGATCTAAAAAATAATAGGAAAATAAATACCACTATAGCCAGCATATAAAGAAAATTTTCAATAGCAAATTTTTGTTGTTCAATTTCAATGTTTGACATAGGTAATATATTAATTATTTCCGTGATTTTAAAAATAAGAAATAATACTGAAAACATTATAACTAGTAGGATAAAGTAATTTTTGGTGAATAAAAAACCGATATTTTTAAATATTCCTTTCAAGATACATATGTATGGAACTCTAAAAAAAAGAATTTTATCATTGCGAAATTTTTTTGATAGAATACTTTCTTGTCTTATTTTATATTCTGCATTATTTTTTTGATCTTTGTTATATCCAAAAGATAGTTCACAAATTAGATAGATAATATTTTTAGTATCAAATCTTTTTGAGACAAATGATAAAGCAATAGCTTTATATAAGAAACAAAAGAAAAGTATTATTAGACATGCTAGAAAAAATCTAGGTAAATACCTCATGCAGATAGGAATAATAATAAGTACAATGAATATGCCTAATACTCTTCTAATATAGTTATTATCCACATATCCTCCTCCATTAAAGAATAATTCTTTTAAAGGTATTAATAGATTTCAATTGTATCACATATTTTAGGGTCTCTAAAATCAACTTGTTCTTTTTCTTTTACTATATAGTCTGGCTGTTTCGACTTGTCGACTCTTAAAAATGTAGGTATAAGTGATTTCGTTTCATTGAACTTATCTCTATTTAAATCAAGAATTTCTTTTTCTTCCTCTGATTCGACTTGAAATATTTTTTTGAAAGATTCAGTTACTACTTCGTATCCTACTATTTTAGTAACAAAACCTAATGATTCGCCTGTTTCTGGATCAAATATTTCTTTTCCATTTCTATATACCTTAACTTTTGTTCCAGTCTTGTACTCATAACTCTTTGGTTGCTTAGCTACTAAAATAAATTTATTATTAGTACTATTATCTATTTCTATTACTTTTGCTACACCCATTTATAAAGAACTCCTCTTAAAAAGGTTTTAATATTATTGTTTCATTTGCTATATAGCGATCTTTTATATTTTGTATATAAGTATTTTCAATTTTTACTTGAATAAGGTTTTTATCATTTTTATGTGTTAGTTCGCATCCACATATCTTTATTAGGGCATCTGTTTTGGAATAAATTGTACAATGAGTTAGTGATGTGGGAGCAATATTTTGTTTATCTTTAAAAAAAATATAAGAGAAATTTTGCTCTTCATCTACTAAAATTTCTGGTATTTTTTTATATTTTGGAAATTCTATAATTTTATTGTCATAAACCTTGGCTTCTATATGTCTAACATAAGAGTCATATAATATAATTATTGGAAATATTATGATAATTAATATCCATAGTTCAATCTTATAATCATATGGAAAAATCCAGAAAATAATAGATAGAATTACTCCACTTATATATAGAGTTCTAATTGAAATAATAATTTTTTTAAAAGATTCATAACTTTGTACTATAAATATCTTCCAAAACATCCCTACGCAATTCCCCTTCAACACTTGAAGGGGAATTGCATCCTACCAAAACCAACCCTTACTTTTTTCTTCTTTCTTTTCTTCAACTTTAGGAGGTTCTCCAACCCAATCAAGTTTTAGAGTTTCATCACTAGGATTATAGTTATACACCATAATACCATTACCATTAGCTTGACCAATTACAAGTTTGTGAGCTTCTACAGAAGTATCAAATGTATAGTTATAACCATCCACATTTGGTCTTGACTCGATATTGTAGTTGCCTATTATGTAGTCAAGAGGGTTATTGACTAGTTTTGCATATTTATCTGAATAAAACATTGGTCTTTTATATTTACCGTTCCCACTCCAATCAAATTTGCTAGGAGTAAAGAACCATGCCCATAAATATGGCTGACTAGTTCCTTTAAAAGTGACTATAATTTTGTCTTTATCTATAAATTTAAAATTTGATATTCCCTGTCGAATAGATTTTTTTTCGTTATTTTTTAAATAAGTAACATCGGCAACTTCATTAGTAAAATAAATTCCATTCTTTTCTGATATAAGTTTTTGAGTATCTAAGTTATAAGCTATTCCAACTCTCGAGCTATCAGCTGTATAAACAAACTCACCATTAGGGTCTATGGCACTCATAACAGCCCCAGAGTTTTTATGAATTTCTATTTGATTTTTAGGATTATCTTTATTTTCGCTGTTAAATATTTCATCAATATTGAATATTAAAAGTGAGCCACTACCAGTAGTAGTAATTAACTTATTTTTATAGAAAGTAGGTATTAATTTTGAATCCATATTCATAAACTGATTACCATACGAATATATATGTCCTAATTTATCACCTTTTATTTGAGCAATATTTATATAGCCATTCCATGTAGCAAAAGCATAAGTATTTAAATCTTTATTTACAGTTTGCATAACACTGTTTTTTTGCCCTGTAAAAGATTTTATTGTTTTTAGTGTGTCAGCATTTATTATATAAACTACATTATCATTGTATGTTTGATATATGAAATCATGAGTATCCTTAATAAAGTTAGCACTAAAAACATTAATAGTTTTATTACTTATTTTTTTTATGCTTTTATTATTTAAATCATATAAATAAACATTACCATCACTATTTGCACTAACTACATATTTACCATCAGTTGATACTGAAAGAATAGTAGGCATGGCATACAGCAAACTAACACTAATAAATGAAAAGAATATGAATATTATTTTTTTTAAACTAAACATAATCGCCCTTAACTGTATTCTTCGTTATTTGATCTAGCTTCATCCATATCATAATCACCAAAGAAATCTAATCCAATATCTTTTCTTCCGAATAATTGTCCTTTATAAATATAATTCATAAAGTCATCAGTAGGGTACAACATAGCCGAATGATCTATACATAGCATTGATTTAGCTGTTTGTTTTTGTACATCAGTTAATTGGTCATAAGATGTAGTTACTTTTTCATTATTTTCATCAATATAATAACAAGGGTAATTACCTCTAGTTGACTCAGGTAAATCCATAGTGCTAACTTCTTGAGGAGTTTGGAAAAGCTTGGAGTTATTATTTGTACGGTAGAAATCACTATTTATATCAACCCCACTATACCCCATAGCTGGAGCTACTTTAGAGTTAGGTTGCATAAGTACTGTGAATACTACAGCTAATAGCTCTTCTTTATTATCTTTGATATTTTTAATAGCAGCTTGTATATCAGAC
>NZ_VXKO01000003.1:116794-119309 GCF_008711475.1 Francisella sp. SYW-2
TATTACATTCTTTTCCTATAATTACTAAGTAATAGTCATTTTTAAGACTATAGTTTTTATAATTTTCAATTTCATTGGAATATAAACTTTTACTGTTTTCAGTTAAGAAAGTTGTAATTTTATTACACAATTCAGCAAGTTTAGAACTATTAATAATTTCTTTTTTTATAAGTAATAATGTTGATATATAAGGTAAACTAGCTTTTTCTTTACTAAAGCCTTTAATCTTAGCTTTAACATTCAAATTCCAGCTAGCATTATTAAACATAGTATCTAAGGCTTCTAAAATTGCACTTTTACCAACGCCATTATCTCCTATTATCGGTTGATAGATTATTGTCCATCTTTGAGTTTATAGGCAGGTAGTTTTGTCCATTATATGTTTTAAAATTTCTTATTTCTAAACTAATAATCATTACTTACTCTACTTAACTAAAACAATACTAGACTTGATATATCTCCCTCTCGAGAGAGGTGCCAACTTGTTGGCGGGGTGTGGCTTTTTAAAGTACTACCCCGTCAGTCTAAGACTGCCACCCCTTAGATCCCAAATCAAGTTTGGGACAGGCCCGAAGGGGAATTACTTCTTACCAAAACCAACCCTTACTTTTTTCTTCTTTTTTCTCTTCCGCTTTAGGAGGCTCACCGACCCAATCAAGTTTTAGAGTTTCATCACTAGGATTATAGTTATACACCATAATGCCGTTACCATTAGCTTGACCAATTACAAGCTTATGAGCTTCCACAGAAGTATCAAATGTATAGTTGTAGCCATCTACATTTGGTCTTGGCTCGATATTATAATTACCATCTAAATAATCTTTTGGATTATTTATTAAAGGAAAATATTTTATAGGGTTATCAATAGCAAAATTACTT
This sequence comes from Francisella sp. SYW-2, assembly GCF_008711475.1. Taxonomy (NCBI): domain Bacteria; kingdom Pseudomonadati; phylum Pseudomonadota; class Gammaproteobacteria; order Thiotrichales; family Francisellaceae; genus Francisella; species Francisella sp. SYW-2. The sequence continues at coordinate 117,674 of NZ_VXKO01000003.1, forward strand.
TTCCCATCTTTATAGAATTTACCAATTTTTATATTGTTTATATCATATAAACCTGTCCATAAATAAGGTTGAGACAATCCTTTATATGTTATAAGTACTTTATTATTATCTATAAAACCAAAGTTAGTATAGCCATTTGGTTTTTTGTAATTATTTTCTAATTTTGGTATTTCATTTCTTTGGGCTAGATTAAAGAAAAAGTTATCTTCATTAGCAGTATTTGGAAATGTTATGACTTTATTGTTTTGTAAATCATATTTAATAGCACGACCAACTCTTGAACTATCTAATGTATAAACGAACTCACCATTAGGGTCTATAGCACTCATAGTTTGATTTACATTTTTATTTATAAGCTTCCATTTGTGCTCTTTTGCATTATAGATAACCATTATATTATCAGCAGTCATTATTAAGACATCATTATTGGCAAAGTTAAACTGATTATTTATTGCATAACCATTTGGTAAGCCACCTTTATAAGGATTACCTCTCCAGTATGGGGAATGTTCACTTTTAGCATAACTCCAAGAAACATATATCTGTTTCTTTTTACCAGTATCTAAATTATATTGGTAAGCATCTCCCCATGGCAAAGATCCAACCCAAGTTGTTAGACTTGAATTGATAGCTTGACTATCAGCCATGAAATCAGGAGTAAATTCTTTTATAATTTTACCGTTTACATTAGTTATGGTTACTTCTTTAGTTTTAATATTTTGTAATAAATAATTATCACTATTCGGTACAAAATAAGCAGATCTAGGATTATAGTTATTACCTAGATTTTTAGATACATTATTTTTTAAGTCCCAAAGGTAGGCATTACCTGAGTCATCAACTGATATGACATATTTTCCATTGTTAGAAACCGATAAGCTGGCTTGTTGAGCTAGAGCAAAAGAAAAAGTTATAAATAAGCTTAAAAAAATTAATATTTTTTTCATTAGTAACTTCCCTCACTGTCTGCTGTCGATTGTATAGAGACGCTAGCATTTTTATTTTTAGTTTCTTCTATATCATAATCACCGAAGAAATCAAAAGCACCACCGAAGTATTTACCAAATAGTAAACCTTTAAATACATGATCCATAAACATCGGTTTAGGGTATAGCATAGCCGAATGATCTACACATAACATTGATTTAGCAGAAGCTTTTTGTTCATCTGTTAGCTGATCATAAGCTACAGTGTGCTTAGTACCATCTTTATCTATATAGTAGCATGGATAGTCTTTTACATAATTTGAATCAAGTTTAGCTGTTTCTATCTCTTGTGGAGTTTGGAACATTTTTCCAGCGCCTTCTAATTCTTTAGCAGCATTTCCATCTGCACCACTATACCCCATAGCTGGAGCTACTTTAGAGTTAGGTTGCATAAGTACTGTGAATACTACAGCTAATAGCTCTTCTTTATTATCTTTGATATTTTTAATAGCAGCTTGTATATCAGACCCTTTTAAGAAATCAATAACAGTAGTAGTCAAACTACCAGCGCCATTAACAGCAGGCCCCACGAAACTCATCGAAGTATCCCAAACAGTCGATATTGGATTTTGGTTGAATATGTTAGATATTGAATCCTCCAAATTATCCCAAACTTGTTGAGGAATATCAGCAACCCCAGTATTAGTTAG
>NZ_VXKO01000030.1:0-26135 GCF_008711475.1 Francisella sp. SYW-2
CTTGTGCCAATTGAATATTTCAGATAGACTTCCTCTTAGCTGATTAAAGTACTTTTTCATCTTTCGCAAATAATGAATATATAAGGCTTTAATCAGTCCTTTCAATATTTTTTATCGTGTACAGAGGATTTTTAGCAAGTTTTTTTATATTCAGAATATAGGTTGTCTAATTGTTGTCTAATATTGATTCCTATATTTCTATAATCACACTCGCGTAAGTTTGCTAAAGAAACTCTAGCGGAAGGATGTAGATCATCAAAGCCATTACCAGGTAGAAGTACAATCCCCGTTTCAGATGCTAAAGTTTTTAGCATATCATTAACACTATGATTTTGTATTAACCATTTAGAAAAAAATTTATCATAAATTACAGTTGAGAGATGTTCTAAATCTAGAAGTGTATAATATCCAACATTATCTGAATTATAATGGTGCTGTATCTTAGGTGATATTGAATTAAATAAGATATTATAGCGTCTTCTGATAAGCTTTTTTGCTTCTTTACGATAAGTATCTTGACTATCTAATAAGCTAGAAAGCGCAAAAAGGCTCATTTGTAATTGTTGAGGTAGTGAGATACCAGCGGTATGATTTAGTGCAACAGAGCGACTATCAGCTACTAATCTATCAATAAACTTTAATGTTCTTGAATTTGTTGTAAGAGAGCTGTAATGCTTATCAAGCTCACGCAGTTTTCTATCATCAAGTTCGCTAATTAGTTTATCAAAAATATTGTCTTTGTGTAGGGCAATCGTACCGATACGCCAGCCAGTTGCTCCAAAGTATTTGGAGAATGAGTAAACGCAAAGGGTGTTGTAGGCACATTTTGAGAATAATGATTCAAAGTCATCTGAAAAAGTTGCATAAACATCATCGGTAATAATCATTAAATCAGATCGATGATCTCCGATGATATTCGCTATTTTGTCTAGAACAGAGTCACTAATTTTGACAGATGGTGGATTACTTGGATTTACTAAGCAGAGAATCTTTATAGTAGGATCAAGTAGCTTTTCAAGTTCTTTGTCAGTAACTTGCCAATCTGCTTGCTCAGCAGCATAGATGTGAACTATAGTATTGTTATATTCTGGAAGTTCTGGAATTTCTAGATATGGTGAAAAAATAGGGCTAATCATCGCTATTTTATCATTAGCATTAAGCAATCCATTTATTTTCATGGATTGAAAAATGTATGTCATAGCAGCAGTACCACCTTCTGTCGCAAAAATATCAAACTCTAGAGGGGTGTCCGTATTCTTATAGAGTTCTTCACGCAGATAGTACATTACTATTTTTTCGGTGATAGAAAGCATCCTTGGTGGCGAAGGGTAGTTACATCCAAGATATGCATTAGTCATTTCATATAGAAAATCTTCTTTATTGATGCCTAAATGATCATCAACGAAAGAGATTGCAGCTTTAAGAAAACTAATTCCATCTAGCTTATCATTAGCCATACAGTAGAAATCAAATCTTTCTAACATACCTTTTTTCTCAGGTAAGCCACCAAAGATGTTATCAAGATAGGAGTAGGATCTTTCAGATTCTTTAAGTGCAAAGTCTCCAAGGCGTAAGAAAGCATGTCTTGGAATAGTTGCCAAAAAATTAGGATTGCCACGACCAGCATTCAACATTAATCTATCGGCTTTACTTGTTGCTAATTTTATTAATTCATCTTTAAATTCAAATGGACTTAAATCTTGTTGACTCATGAAAATATCCTTTTATTTGGGTATGATTGTGACTAATGCAACTATAATAGGACCCCATAGTGTCAGCCATATATTTGCTAAAGCATAAGATGATGTGAATGGAATTACAGGGGTAGCGTTGCCAGCTCGTTCTAATAGAGCTGCAAAACCAGGATTTGCGCTTCTACCACCAGCAATAGTTGCTAATAATACAATAGGGTTTTTGATTTTAAGTAAATAGTACGATATGTAAAAAGAAATTACTTGAGGTATGATAGTTACACCAATACCCAAGAAAAATAGTGTAAGTCCGTGATCCTTGATGGCGATTATGGCTTGAGGTCCAGCAGTAATTCCAACACTAGCTACAAATATTGCTAAACCGAAGTCTCTGATAAAATTAGAAGCCCCTAATGGTAGATTGCTAAATTGAGGTTTCACTGATCTGATCCAACCAAAAATCAAGCCTGATAGCAAGCAACCAACGCCAGCGCCTAAAGTTATTGAAATACCAAAGATATTGAAACTTATTAAGCCCAAAATATAGCCTAAAACCATTCCTAAACCAAAGAAGATGAAATCAGTGATCGGAGCTTCAGAAATATAAGTCCCTATCTTGTTGCTAATTTTATCAAGATCCTCTGGTTTGCCTACTAATACAATTTCATCACCTCTTCTTAGCTTTAGTTCGTCAGAAATAGGAAGCTTTTGACCAGAACGAATAATTTTTTGTAAAAATACTCCATAGTAGTTTTTGTCTTGAATTATGGTTTTGACTTCTTGGATAGTTTTGTTGAAAAGATTCTTGTTTGTTAATATTAAAGATCTTTTTTCTTCAATGAAGTTGAATTGCTGAGGTTTGGTAACTTCATCATCATTTGAAATGATAGATTGTATGTCTAAATCTTCGTAGAATGTTATGGCTACTATATCATCAGTATGGATGGTGGTTTCAGGGGTTATAGTTAGTAGCTTATCATTGCGAATGATATTTTCTATTACTACTTTATACTCATATGCTTTATATATTTCTACAACTGATCTATTTAGTAGTTCTGAGTTGTGACTAATTCTATATGCTCGAGTAGTGTATTCGCTAAAAGCAGAGAATTGACCAGCTTCTAAATCCAAGCTACCATCTGATTGTTCGGTCGCTAGCTTAATAGCTTCTTTTCTGATATCCCATTTCATTATAAGTGGGAAGATTGTAGCTAATAGGATAATTGGCCCAAAAGATCCAAAGATATAACATACTGCATATCCAACGGCCACGTTAGCTTGCATTGTATGAATAATTGACTCTGGCAGTGAGCTTATGGCAGCTATTGCATTATTTGCTGAACCTATCATGGCTGATTGAGTTAATCCTCCAGCACCTAATCCAGCTGCAGTCCCTTTATCTAATTGGAATATCCAAGCAAAAGCTAATACACATATTAACCCTAAGAGACATGTTATAGTCGAAGAAGCTAACAATAAAAGAGTACTTTTATTTAAGGATCTAAAAAATTGTGCTCCTCCTTGATAGCCAACGGCATATATAAATAAAGCAAAAAACAAAGAGCCTATCTCTGGCGGAATCATAATATTAAGTTGTCCTATTATCACTCCAATTATTAGAGATCCTGAAATACCACCTAATACAAAAGTCTTATATTTTATCTTTCCGAGTAGATAACCAATACTCACTGTTAAAAATAGTGCTATGAAGGGATTTTTGAGTATGTTAAGCACTAACTGTAGAACCATCTTGAGTCTCAGTATAACTGCATGTGTAAAGTATAGCAGACCTTAGTAGTTATGGTAATTACTGAGTTGCGATTTATTGCGTATTTATATATCCACCTGGTACTGATTCGATCAGCGATTTGAGTTCGAGTTCAAATAGGATTGGAGTTATTTCCATATAAGGAAGTTTTGATTCAGTAACTATTTTGTCAATTGTTGTGAGCCCATGACCTATAATGTCTAGAATCACTTTTTCGGAGTTGCTTAGGTTTATATTATTGTCAGCTATTTTTGTAGAAGTTTCTTGTAAAGAGTTGTTTGGGTCAATATTTATCTCTTCTAAAATATCATTAATATCACAAACAAGTTTCGCTCCTTGTTTGATTAACTCATTGCAACCTTGACTAGATGTGCTAAAAATACTTCCCGGTACTGCAAATACTTCTTTGTTTTGTTCAAGAGCATGTTGAGCAGTTATTAATGAGCCACTTTTGCTAGCTGCTTCAATTACAACCACCCCTTTAGATAGTCCACTAATTATACGATTTCTCTGAGGGAAAGTATAACGTGAAGCTGTTGTTCCTAGAGGTAGTTCAGATATTATTAGTCCATCGTTAGAGATAATATTGTTATAGAGCGCTCTGTTTGAGCTTGGGTATATCATATCAACTCCTGTACCTACTACAGCAATAGTGTTTAAACTGTTTTCAAGAGCATATTTATGAGCTAGAGTATCTATTCCGTATGCCAGTCCACTTGTTATTGTGATATTTGAGTCTTTAAGTTCTTTGCAAAGTTTGTAAGTAGCATTCTTTCCATAAGTAGAGTTTTTTCTTGCACCAACAATTGCTAATTGAACAGTATCTAGAAGTTTTATGTTACCTGTGCAATATAATACAAAAGGAGGATTGTTAATATGTTTGAGATTTTCTGGATAAGCTTGATCTGAGTATGTTATTAATTTATTATGACTATTTTCTAGCCAGCTATACAGTTTGTCTAGATAGCTTAGGTATTTTCTATTGTTGAGATATTCTATACTCTCGTGACGCAAGAATAAGCTTTTGGTATATTTGCTTGGATTATCGATAATCTCACTAAAAGTAACACCAGTTTCTAACGCTTTTAGTAGGCGACTATTACCAAAGTATGGTGTGCATGAAAGAATTACTATGGATTTGGTAGTATTATTCATTACAGTCGAGTTGTTGCCATTGAGCTGCTAGTTATTTCCTGCAGTGAGTTAACTATTATTGCTATAGAATAGTTATTTGATTCCCTATATACAAAGCCATAACCTATATATTTCGGAGGAATAGGGAAGCCATCAGTCCTACTTTCAGGCTCGTATAGTATTACTTCAGCTCCTAGTTTTAGTCCATCAGTAGCACCCTTGTTAAGTAGAATACTATTATAAGATGAGGAGAATGTATTCGTATTCATAACATCTTCAAGTACATTTGCAGTTACTTTGCTCTTCATTTTAAAAGTTTCACTTGGAAGCTTTTGATCTGCAATAGCATCAGGTATTACGTAATCACCAACACTAGCCTCCCTAGTTAGATTAGTGATTGTAAGAGCTGTTATACCTTTGTAAGTATGATCATATTTTGCTGTTCCTAATCTGTAGTATTTGGTATCGTCGTTAAAAGATGCTATTGGTTTAGGCTCTGATATGATTATAAAGTTTTTATTATCAACATTCTGAGGGTATTCTTTATCTGCAAATATCTTGTAGTTAGTACTTAGTACCGGTCTTTTTTCTCTAGAGTCGTATATTCTTGATACATCATCGACTTCGTTACCATTTAATAGGTAAACGTTTGAGAAGAATTTGGTGTAGTCTGCAGGTTTTACATGTTTTAGGTTTTGTTCTATGTTATCTATTTGTTCGACGAGTCTACTTTTTAGAGTAATTTCGGCTCTTTGGTTTATTGCTCTATTTGAACTTGTATCATTTGGTGCAATAGGGTCTTGGTATCCTAGGGCTTTAATTATAATTCCATTGTCCTTATCTAACCCTCTTCTAACAAGATACTCTTCAACACTTTCTGCACGATTTTTGGATAGTCTAATATTATACTCAGTCAATATGTGTTTATCGGTTAGTAATTTTGATTCTACTTTTCCAGCATATCCCCTTATTGTGAATGTTGTAGTGTCTGTAAGCTTTAGGTAAGCATAGAGTTTGTTGAGAACTTGCTTGGCTTGGTCATTAAGATTGTAACTATCTGCATCGAACTTAATATTTGTTTGAATTAAGTCTGGACCTTTTTGTTCTTTTAAACATATAAAAGATTGGTTGGACTCTATTAATTTTTCTGTACAAGGTCCTAATGTAGGAAAAGAAAGGTTTTCATCACTAGGATTTTCACTTCCTGTAAATGTTTCACAACCTGTTATAATTAACGTCGATAGTATTATTGAAGTAATGCTTAGTAGTTTTTTCATAGGTGGTAATAAAACTTATGGGCTTATTAATAGGATTCTACTATAAAGTTTTTGATGAGAATAGTATTTGTAGCTTAGGTTATTGATTTATATTGATAAAATCAATTTGTTATATAAACAAAAGATGAATAAAATCTCTAAATATGGTATCTTGAAGTTCAAAAAATACAATTAGAATTTATATGAAAATAACTTCAGACAGCTTTGTGAAAATGCACTTTAAATTTAGGTTGAAAGATGGTTCTATCGCTGAAGATACAGAAAACTATAATAGACCTTTCATATTTCAAATGGGTCAAGGATGCTTTACTGATAAAGTTGAAAGTGAGCTAGAGGGAGCATCTGTTGGAGATAGTAAAAGAGTTGTTTTGATGCCAGAAGAGGCTTTTGGCGAAAAGCATCCTGCGAGCATTTATTCTGTGCCTAAATATAGGTTTCCGAAGGATATGGAGTTAGAAGAAGGTTTAATTGTATCATTTAGCCAAAAAGATGGCTCTAAGTTACCAGGATTGATTACTGAAATTAATGAAAATGATGTTACAGTCGACTTTAATCACCCCTTATCTGGTCAGATAATTGTATTCGAAGCTAAGATTTTAGATATAGCTGAAAAAGAGGAGGATTTAAGTGAAGATATTACTAGCTAATCCTAGAGGTTTTTGTGCAGGAGTCAGTAGAGCTGTGGAGACTGTAGAGAAAGTTCTAGAAGTTGAAAAGTCTCCTATTTATGTGCGCCATGAAGTTGTCCACAATAAGGTTGTTGTTGATTCTTTAAAGAAAAAGGGCGTGGTTTTTGTTAAAGAGGTCGATGAAGTTCCTAATGATGCTGTGTGTATATTTAGTGCTCATGGTGTTTCGCTTCGAGTTGAAGAAGCTGCAGCTAAAAAAAACCTTGTGTTATATGATGCAACATGTCCATTGGTTACTAAAGTCCATAGAGGTGTTCGCTTAGCAAGTAATAATGATGCTGAGTGTGTTTTGATTGGACATAAGGGACATCCTGAGGTTCAGGGTACTATGGGTCAGTATCGCAGTGAAAAAGGAGCTATATATTTGGTCGAAAGTGAACAGGATGTTGCTAAGCTAGATATAAAAAATCCTGATAATTTGTATTACGCGACACAAACTACTTTATCTGTGGATGAAACTCAAGGAATTATAGAGTCCTTAAAAAATAGGTTCCCAAATATCAAAGGACCAAAAAAAGAAGATATTTGTTATGCAACACAGAATCGTCAAACAGCAATAAAATCAATGCTTAAAGAAATAGATGTTTTAGTTGTTGTTGGCTCACAAAATAGCTCTAACTCTAATAGATTGAAAGAGTTAGCGACACTGGAAGGGATTGATGCTTATTTGGTAGATAATCCTGCGGATATCAAAAGTGCATGGTTTGATAATAAGAAAGTTTGTGGAGTCAGTGCTGGAGCCTCTGCGCCTGAATATCTTGTTCAACAGATAATCTCTGAAATATCTAATGTTTGTAAGGGTGATGTTGATGTGGAGGAGTTTGATGGTATCAAAGAAGAGGTTTACTTCCCTCTTCCGAGACTTCTTAAACAAAAAATTATTGGTACTAATTGAGGAAGACCTTATGCAGAGATCAGTCAGGGGTGCAACAACAATAGATAGTGATACTAAAGAAAATGTAATAAGTATGACTAGAGAGCTTTTGCAAGAGATGATAAATCATAATGATATTGAATCTGAAGATATCGTTAATATAATATTTACAGCAACCCAGGATATTAAATCAGAGTTTCCTGCCGTTGCAGCTCGTGATATTGGCTTGGTGGATGTGCCTTTGATTGACTGCCAACAAATGACGCGTGAGGGAGCATTAGAATTTTGTATTCGGATTATGTTGACATATAATACAACTAAGTCGCAAGTTGATATAAATCATATATATCTACGTGGGGCTAAAATATTAAGACCAGATTTGTTAAGAAAATAGTAGGGTTAAGGTTATGTGGTTATTAGAAAATATTGATATGAAGAGGTCGAAGTATATACTTCCTAGCCTATTTACGAGTGCTAGTTTATTATTTGCTTTCTTGGCTATTATTGCCGCTTTTCAAGGTAATTTTATTTCATCAGCGGTATATATGTTATTGTCAGGGTTTGCTGATGCATTTGATGGTAGAGTAGCAAGATATACTCATACTCAAACCGAGTTTGGTGCTGCTTTAGATAGTCTCGCAGATGTTGTTTCATTTGGGGCTACTCCTGCATTGGTAATGTATTTTTGGATGTTGCATCATCTTGGACCTATAGGAGCTGCTATTTCATTTTTATACTTATTAGCAGTAGCCCTAAGACTAGCAAAGTTTGATACTATGATTGAAGTTCCAGCGGACTCAGAGGAACAAAAACTTGAGAGAAGATTATATTTCTATGGTATGCCATGTCCAGCAGGTGCTGTTACAATATGTGGTTTAATCTGGTCTGGCCAGTGGCTGATTGGTAGAGCTGGAGACACAGGTCATGACTTTATTATATTTTTACTAGTGTGTGTTACTATATTTACAGCTTTATATCTTGCTTTTATGATGGTTAGTGATATTAAATTTAGAAGTTTTAAAGATAGTGATGGAAGGGGCAATATAAGTAAACTTTATATAATATGTTTTATATTGATAATTTTGATGTTATTTACTATGCCTGAGAGATTATTGTATTTAATAATGATTGGATATGCATTGTCTGGTCCAATATCTCATTATAGGTATAAGCAAAAAATTAAAAATAGCGATCTAAATGAAAATTCAGCTGTCGATGGTAAAAAAATAATAGACGCAGATAAGTAAAAAAATTATTCTTTAATTGTGACAAAAGCATCATGGCTAGCATGGCCTTGTTCGCCTATAATACCTGCAGAAACGCCACCCGGTTGTTGCATATATCCTGGTTCATTAGAGTCTAAGTTTTGTTCAGTTGGTGGTGGAGCTACATAGCCAAAAGAGTCTCCGGTTGAATTTGTACATGAGATTAAAGCTGTAGCAACAAAAGCTAGTATAAGTAAAGTCGTTTTTTTCATTACATATCAATCTGAAATTTTATTATTTATAAATAATAACAGATTTATATTTAATTTAGATGCATTAAATGGTTTATAATTTATATTAGTTTACGTATAATTAGCGACAACACGCGCGAAAATATATGAAAATATAAATCTGTCAGGAATATTTATGGATAATTCTATTTCTTTAGTTCAATTAATTTTACATGCTAACTTTATAGTTCAGCTTATTATGTTAGGTCTAGTTGGTATGTCTGTTTACTCATGGGCTATTATGTTTGAAGTCAACAATCGTGTCAAAAAATATCGTAATGAGCAAGTTCAATTTGATAAGTTGTTTTGGGCAGGACATCATATACAGAAATTATATGATTATTATCTCCAACATAAAGAAAACATCTTTGGTAAGTCAATAATATTTTGCTCAGGCTTAAGAGAGTTTAATAACTTAAAGGATACTGGAGTATTAAAGGGCGATACTATTCTAGAAGGTATGGAAAGGACAGTAGGTATAGCTATAGCTCAAGAAGCAAAAGAGCTGGATAGAAAACTCCCTGCTTTAGCTACTATAGGAGCAGTATCTCCATATATTGGTTTAGTAGGCACGGTTTGGGGTATTATGTCGTCATTTAATACTTTAGGCGGTGTAGAGCAAGCTACTATTTCTGTAGTTGCTCCTCATATTGCAGAAGCATTGATTGCTACAGCATTAGGTCTTTTCGTAGCAATTCCAGCAGTTATTGGCCATAGTAGGTTGTCTAATCAGGTTGATGATGTTTTGTCTGGTTATGAATCATTTCAGGATGATTTGTGTATCCTATTGTTAAAAGAAGCTCATAGAGATGAAGTGCAACAGCAACATCAAGAAAGCTTTTAGATAAAGGCTTTTAGTATGAAAAAGAGAAATAAGAGATTCTTCAGAAAAAAGAGACCAATGGTGCAAATCAATGTAGTACCTTATATTGATGTAATGTTAGTGCTTTTGGTTATTTTCATGATTACAACACCTATACTAACTCAGGGTGTAAAGGTCGATTTGCCTAAAGCGCAATCAGAAAAAATACCCTCTAATGATAGTAAGCCAATTGTGGTTACAGTAAACAGAGAGGGTGAGTATTTTGTTAATCAGGGAGTTAGTGATCCAAAAGCATCATTAAGCGCTAGAGATCTTACGAATGCAGTTGTTAGTCTGTCACAGCAATCTCCAGGTAAGCCTGTATACGTGCGTGGTGATAGTAGTGCAAACTATGGTGAGGTAGTAAAAGCTATGGCTCTTATACAAAGAGCTGGTGTAGATAAAGTGGGGTTAGTCACTGAAGATGGCAAATCTTAATTATCAAAAAGTTATTACTTTCTGTAAAAAAACAGTCGATGAAAACCCATTTCTAGTAAAGGCAATACTTGTACATGTTGGCATAGTGATTTTGCTATACACACTGGCATTTATTAGTGATTTAAAGTTTGAAACAAGCCAGGCAGCTTTGAGTGCTCAGGTTGAAAAAGCTCCCAAAAAGCTTCAAATTATTCAAGCAACATCGATAAGTAGTAGTGAATTAAATAAGCAGCTTTCGGCTTATGAAAATCATCAGCAAGAATTAAAGCAAGCTAGAGAAGATATTAAGCAAGCTAAACGACAAGCTCTCATAAAACATCAGCAAAAATTAAAAGCACAAGCTGAAGCTGAGAAAAGGGCTAAATTAGAAGCAAAAAGAAAAGCTATTTTAGAAGCAAAGAAAAAAGCACAAGCTGAAGCAAAACGTCAAGCAGAGCAAAAGAGACAGGCTCAAGAAGAGGCTGAGCGTAAGAAAGAGCTAGAAGAGAAAAAGAAGGCTCAAGAGGAAGCAAAACGTAAAAAAGAACAAGAACTAAAAGCAAAACAAGAAGTAGAAGAAAAAGCTCGTCAAGAAAGATTGGCAAAGGCAAGAGCTGAGGCTATCGCATCAGCTAAGCGTGAAGCAGCTAAGAATCAGGCTGATTTAGCAGTGAGTAAATATGTCACCGAATATACGGATAGGGTAGGCTCAAATTGGATTAAAGATGATTGTAGAGGTATATACGATTTACCAAGAGCAATTATTAGGAATGGAAAGTTCATAAGGCTTACAGGAACGTCAGGTGATTATGGTTGTGACCAGTCATTGATAGATGCTATTAAAAATACTACACCGCCAGATATCTCAAATCCTGTGGCAAGAAGAACTATACAAACAGAGAATATAAGTTTTATATTTAAACAAAGTTAATGAGGAATAATATGAGAAAAATCATTACAGGCTTTTCGATATTTGTTTTTTTAATTTCTAGTCTATATGCAGATTTAGTTGCTGAAGTGACGACTGGAGTTATTCAAAAGCCGCTAGTAACGGTAATTAGTAATAATGTTGTAGATCAATTTCCTCAACAAGTAAATTCTATAATACTTTCAGATCTTAATCATAATGGTAGGTTACAAGGTGATGACTCTATTAAGTATGAAATTAATCAAAGTCAGAATATACCTTGGAAGAGCTTGAAGTCTGATTATGTTGTTTTAACAAAATATACAAAAAATTCAAATAATAGTTACACTGTTGAAGTGCAAATATATAAGAGAAATGATACAAGCTATATTAGATCAATAACGTACAAAAATATAAGTGTATCTTTAGTGAGACCTTTAGCGCATAAGATCGCTAATTATGTATACCAAAAACTTACTGGTGAGCAAGGCTTTTTCTTAACTAAATTAGCATATGTACAAGTAAGCAATCCTTATGCTAGGTATGGTAGAGTTTATGAGCTAATAATATCTGATTATGATGGATATAATAAACATACTGTTCTTAGACAAAGTGATAACCCGATAGCTACGCCATCATGGTCAAATGATGGTAGGTATATAGTCTACTCAAGTTATAGTGGTGGTAGCATGGGTGTATATACTTTAGAGATAGCTACAGGAAAGGTTAGGAGGATAACTAACTTTAAAGGTATCAATAGTTCTCCATCATTTTCTCCAAATGGCAAAGAAATTGCCTTGGCTTTATCTAAGGGATATTCTGATCAGACAAACATTTATATATTAAACCTAGCTACTAAAGCACTAAAGAGAATAACAATAAATGGGATAAATACAGCTCCGAAATTCTCTCCAAATGGTCAAAGTATAGTGTTTACATCTGATAGAGGCGGGCGTCCAAATATTTATGTTGCACCCGTAAACTCAAGATATCCTCAATCATCTAAATTGAGCAGTAGGATCTATCATGGTTATGAGCCAAATTATACTCCAGATGGTAAAGACATTATTTTTATGAATCAATTAAGGTCAAAGGGTACTCAAATTGCTGATTTCAATTTAGCTAATGGGACTGTAACAAATATCACAAATGGTAAATCAGATAGTTCACCTACAGTTTCACCATTTGGTAATATGATTGCGTACATATCGACAAACTCTAGAGGTTATAGTTCATTAGATATGGTATCATTAGATGGAGATAATAAATTTAATGTTGATTCAGCTAACAATGGTAACATTTTAATTCAGTCACCTAGTTGGTCGCCAAAAAACTTTTAGGGAGCTTGTATGAAGGTTTTAGTTAAAAATTATGTTGTTTTAGCTTTAGCTTTGTTAATTACAGGTTGTGCGTGGTATAAGGGACCTCCACTGCAAGCTAATGCAAACGGTAGTTTAGATGGATCATCTTTAAATGAGACTAGTGGTCCAGGTTTTATCAGTACGCTTAAGAGTGGTGAGAATTATGGGTCAAGTTATTCAGGTTATGCAGATAATGGCGGTAATTATGAAGTTTCAGGTTTTGAAAATAGCTAAAAACAGGAGTTAAATATGATGAAAAAAAGTATTATGAGTGTAGCTGTTGTAGGTTCTATACTTATGTTAGCAAGTTGTTCTAGTACTAGACCAGACAATAGTGATTTGATTAAAGATAAGTACTCTGGTGTTGATAGTTCTCAAGCATTAGAGATGTCTTCGCAAATATATGGTTCTGATAATATGAGTTCAGATCAAGTAGAACAAATGAAAAAAGAACTTATGGATATCAATTGTAGATCAGTATATTTTGGTTTTGATAGTTATAATATTACTGATGATGCTAAAGAGTGTTTGGATAAAACTGCTGACTACTTGATTGCTCATCCAGATCAGCCTATTAAGTTATCAGGTAATACTGACCCTAGAGGTAGTGAAAAATATAACTTTAATCTAGGTCAAAAGCGTGCTGAATCTGTATACAACTATTTACTAGGTAAAAATGTAAATAAAGACCAAATTTGTGTTGTTAGCTATGGTAAATTAAAACCAGCTGCAGAGCCAACTCAGTTCTATGATGAGTTCTGTACAGACGGTGTTAATGATGCATGTATGTATAAAGCATCTGAGAAAGCTTACTATCTAGATAGAAGAACAGAAATTGATTTTGGTGTTAAATGTGATGAAGATAATTCATCAAATTAATTAGTAATTTTCATATCTAAGTTTGTAATTCTATCTTTAACTATTTTTTTATATTAAATTGTTCTACAATATTCGAATAATTTTTGTTTGAAATTAAATATTATGATTAAAATTCCTAAAATTGGTTTTGTGAGTCTTGGCTGTCCAAAAAACCTTGTTGATTCTGAGCGTATCATAACTAAGCTAAAAGCAGAGGGTTATGACTTGGTAGATAGTTATGATAATGCTGATATGGTTATCGTTAATACTTGTGGATTTTTAAATTCTGCTATAGATGAGTCTTTGGAGGTCATTGGTGAAGCAATTGCAGAAAACGGCAAGGTTCTTGTAACAGGATGTCTTGGAAATAAGGCAGACCTTATCAAAGAAAAACATCCTGAAGTTCTAAGTATTACAGGGCCTCAAGATTATGAGAACTTAATAGAAGCTGTGCATACTCATGCACCTATATTTGCTAATGATTTTGTCTCACTAGTACCTCCACAAGGTATTAAGCTTACTCCAAGACATTATTCGTACTTGAAAATATCAGAAGGGTGTAACAACACTTGTACATTCTGCATTATTCCAGACATTCGTGGTAAGTTAAAAAGTCGCTCGATTGATAACATCATGCGTGAAGCGGAGAAGCTTAAAAATGCTGGTGTTCAAGAGTTACTTGTAATATCACAGGATACTTCTGCTTATGGTGTTGATATCAAATATAAATCAGGAGTTTGGAATGATAAAGAATATCAAAGTAATATTTTGGATCTTTCAACAGCTCTTGGTGAGTTAGATATGTGGACAAGGTTGCATTATGTGTATCCATACCCTCATGTTGATAAGATCGTACCACTGATGGCTCAGGGTAAAATAAATCCGTACCTTGATGTGCCGTTACAGCATTCATCACCAGATGTTCTCAAAAGGATGAAACGACCTGCTCATACTCAAAAGACACTTGATAGAATTAATAAATGGCGTGATATTTGTCCAGATATAGCTATTCGAAGTACTTTCATCGTAGGTTTCCCAGGCGAGACCGAAGCAGATTTTGAGCATTTACTAGACTTCATCGATAAGGCACAGCTTGATAGAGTTGGTTGTTTTAAATACTCAGAAGTAGAGGGTGCAAGGGCCAACCAACTTGATAATTTAATCTCTGAAGAGATTAAACAACAGCGTTTAGATGAATTTATGAGTCTGCAAGCTCAAATAAGTGCTAATAAGTTAGAAAACTTTGTTGGTACAGAGCAAAAAATTATAATCGATTCAATAAACCTTGATGAAAACTATGCAATTGGGCGTACTAAGTATGATGCACCAGAAGTTGATGGACAAGTTATCGTTGGTGATGCAGCGGAGAGAGGTCTAAAAGTTGGTGAGTTTGCAACTGTCGAGATTACAGAATCTACTGAGTATGATCTGATAGCTGATTAGTTTCTGTATATTAAACTTTCTTAATATTTATCTATCCATATAAAAAATCCATAATCTTATTTGTATACTTAAAATACTAAACCATTGTCGGGGAAAGTAGTATGAGTAGTAATCTAGTTGTTATTGGAGCTTCAGGTTCTATAGGCAGTGCAGTCATAAAAAGATTAAAACAGTTATATCCTAATGCTAATATATATGCTTTTTCACATTCTAAAGTAGTTGATTGTGTAGAAGGTGTAGTTTATGAACATATTGATTACTCGAATGAAGCAATAATCGAGAAAGCAGCAAAATATGTTTATGATAAGTCAGGAGCTATTAATCTGGTTTTTGTAGCTACTGGTATACTACATACTTCCGAGATAAAGCCAGAGAAAGCTTTAAGAGAGCTATCAGCTGATAAATTTATTGAACTTTTTAAGGCAAATACAATATTTCCAGCTTTGGTCGCAAAGCATTTTATACCCAAGTTAGCTAAAGATACTAAGTCTGTATTTGCAGCTATTTCTGCACGAGTTGGTAGTATCTCTGATAATCAGCTTGGTGGTTGGTATGCTTATAGAGCTTCAAAGGCGGCTTTAAATATGTTTATCAAAACAGCAAGTATCGAAACTAAGCGTGTAAATCCAAGTGCTATAATAGTTGGGTTACATCCAGGGACTGTGGATAGTCATCTTTCTAAGCCTTTCCAAGCTAGAGTAGCTGAGGGTAAGCTTTTCACATCTGAGTATTCAGCTAGTAAGTTAGTTGAAGTATTAGATGGTTTAAAAGTGGAGGATAGTGGTAAATGTTTTGCATGGGATGGTAAGGAGATTATTCCATAGTTAAAGTTTTGAGAGGTATTTATGAGTGATAAAAGTATAACAAGCAGTGAAATTATAGAAATGGCTTGGTGTGATAAAACATCATTTGATGCAATCAGAAATATAACTGGATTGTCAGAACCACAAGTTATAAAAATCATGCGAAATAATCTTAAACCGAGTAGCTTTAAACTTTGGCGTAAAAGAGTATCGGGCCGAGCTGCAAAACATCAAAAAAAGCTAAATCATACAAATGCAAGTAGTCTGGTTTAAGCGTGATTTACGCATAGATGATAATTTAGCTTTAACACAGGCAGCTACAAAAGGAGATGTTTTACCAATATATATAATTGAGCCTGAGCTTTGGCAACAGCCTGATATGAGTCATAGGCAATATTTGTTTTTGTCAGAATGTTTAGAAGAGTTGAATAAAGAACTTACGAGATTAGGACAACCATTAATCTTAATGATTGGTGATGCTATAGAGGTTTTTGAGCAGCTAATACAAAAACATCCTATCAAGAGTGTTTGGTCGCATCAAGAAACTTGGAATAATTGGACATATCAGCGTGATATTAAACTTGAGAAGTTTTTTAAACAGAATGATATTACATGGCATCAGCCATATCAAAATGGTGTAGTTCGTTGTTTAGCTGATAGAGATAAATGGGCTTTGTTATGGCACAAACGCATGAGTGAAAATCTTGTAAAAGCGCCTGCTAAGCTCAAATTTATTTGTGAAAATCAAACTAAAATACCTACGGCTGAGAGTCTTGGCCTAGAGTATGATAATTGCTATAAACGGCAAAAAGGTGGTCGAGTTCGCGCACTTAGAATCCTTGATAGTTTCTTGTATCAAAGAGGTTGTGGTTATACTAAAGAAATGTCTTCACCAGTTACTGCCTTTAAAAGTTGTTCGAGATTGTCGCCATATATAGCTTTTGGAGCTATCTCGATAAAAGAGGTATATCAGTTAGCTAATCAGCGTAAAAAGAAATCAAAGTTAGTAGTATAAAAAATAAAACAAAATGGTTAAGCGCAATGCGTTCATTTTTATCGCGTCTATGGTGGCATTGTCATTTTATGCAGAAGTTAGAGGATCAATCAAATATTGAATATGAGAATTTGCATTCAGCCTATGATCAACTACGCAAAGAGTCGCTAAATCAGCAATATTTTGAGGCATGGAAAACTGGTAATACTGGTTTCCCAATGATAGATGTATGTATGCGAGCATTGATTGCAACAGGATGGTTAAATTTTCGTATGCGTGCAATGCTTATGAGTTTTGCAAGCTATCATTTGTGGTTAGATTGGCGTGTTACATCGCTATATTTGGCAAGATTATTTACTGATTATGAACCAGGCATTCATTATTCACAAGTGCAAATGCAATCGGGAACTACAGGTATAAATAGTATCCGTATTTATAACCCTATTAAGCAAAGCATTGACCAAGATCCTAATGGCGAATTTATCAAAAGATGGATACCTGAGCTAGAAAATGTAAGTGATGAGAATATCCATACACCATGGCTAGAAAAGCATAATGCGGTAGATTATCCAAATCCTATTGTTGATGAAAAGCAAGCGCGGAAATTTGCCGCAGATAATATTTATAAAATTAGAAAAGACTCAAAGAGTAGTCAAGAAACTAAAAATATTATCAAAAAACATGCTAGTAGGAAAAAGCCCAGAAAAATCAAATCTAAACAACAAAAGGTAGATAATATTCAAGGAGAGCTTTTCTAATGAGAACCTTACGATTAATTCTAGGAGATCAACTTTCGCAGAGTATTTCTAGTTTGAAAGATTGTGACAAAGCAAATGATGTTGTGATGATGTGTGAGGTAATGCAAGAGGCTAGCTATGTTAAGCATCATAAAAAGAAGCTTGTATATATTTTCTCAGCGATGCGTCATTTTGCACTGCAGTTGCATAAACTAGGTTATAAGGTTTGCTATACAAAACTAGATGATCCAAAGAATACAGGTTCATTTTATAGTGAAGTTGAGAAGGTTGTTAAAAAGCTTGGTATACAAAAGCTTATTGTAACTGAGCCAGGTGAATATCGTGTATTAAAAGATATTCAAAGTTGGCAGAAAGATTTCTCTATAGATGTTGAAATACTTACAGATGATAGATTCTTAGCGCCAATTGATGAGTTTGCAAAGTGGTCAAAAAACTATAAGCAAATACGCATGGAATATTTCTATCGTTATATGCGTACTAAACATAATATTTTGCTTGATAATGATGGCAAGCCAGAAGGTGGACAGTGGAATTATGATAGTCAAAACCGTAAAACACCAAGTTCTAATATGCAAATCCCAAAACCATATAAAAGTACAGCAGATGATATAACTAAGCGAGTAATTAAGTTAGTCGAGAGAACATTTGCTGATAATTTTGGAGATATTGAGCCATTTAATTATGCTGTTACTAGAGAGCAGGCGCTCGAAGCACTAGATTTATTTGTTAAAGAAAGACTTAGTGATTTTGGAGATTATCAAGATGCAATGCTTGAGGGACAGGCATGGATGTATCATTCACATATTTCTATGTATATTAATAGTGGCCTGCTATTACCTATGGAGTGTATCAAGGCTGCTGAAAAAGCATATTATAATGACAATGCTCCTTTAAATGCTGTTGAGGGTTTTATCCGTCAAATTCTTGGTTGGCGAGAGTTTGTACGCGGTGTTTATTGGTTAAAAATGTCAGACTATCGCGATATGAACTATCTTGAAGCTACACGTAAATTACCAAGTTTTTATTGGGATGCTGATATTAAGATGAATTGTCTGCATCAGTGTGTCAAAGAAACTAAACAAAATGCCTATGCGCACCATATTCAAAGACTAATGGTTTTGGGAAATTTTGCATTGTTAGCTGGGATTGATCCTAAGTATGTCAATGAGTGGTATTTGTTAGTATATGCAGATGCCTATGAGTGGGTTGAGTTACCAAATGTATCAGGAATGGTACTTTTTGCAGATGGTGGGTATTTGGCAAGTAAACCCTATGCTGCTAGTGGGAGCTATATCAAAAAAATGTCAAACTATTGTGATAATTGTAGTTATAAAGTCAGTGAGAAAAATGGAGGTGGTGCTTGTCCATTTAATTACTTATATTGGGATTTCTTAGCTAGAAATAAATCAAAACTCGCTAATAACCCACGCTTGGCAATGATTTATAAATCTTATGAAAAGATGACTAATGAGAAGAAAGAACTAATTAGACAAGATAGTAAAAAGTTTCTTGAGGAGTTAGGTATATGAAAAAACAGCATTTGCCTACGAAGGTTTGTGTAGTATGTGGTTTACCATTTACTTGGCGTAAGAAATGGGCAAAAGTATGGGATGAAGTAAGATACTGCTCTGAAAGATGTCGGAGAGCAAAAAATAAAAAATAAATCTTATCTGAAAATATTCAATTAACGTTCTCCAAGCCTATTTCTTATTTTAATTGCTATAAAAGATAACAATCTATTCTTATATTTAATTTAGTATGTAAAATAATTTTAAATAATATAGTTAATAACCATGAAAATGAATTTTATCCAGAAATATTTTGCAATTATAGTAATACTAGGAGTTCTTTTAGCTACATCGGTATCTTACATATTTATACCATTAAAGCCATATATTACTTATTTGTTAGCTACTATTATGTTGGTAATTGGACTTCATCTACAACCAAAAGATTTTGTAAAAGTCGCTAACCTCAAGGGAAAGTTACTAGTTATATTGTTTTTGAAATTAACTGTTACATCAATAGCTGCTTTTATAATTGGTAAGCTCTTTGGGTTGAGTTTAACCGCATTGATAGGTCTAGTTATTGTTGGTGCTTGTCCAGGAGGCACGGCTTCAGGAGTTATGGCTTTATTGGCTAGAGCAAATATTTCACTTACTGTTAGTTTAACTTTCTTAACAACATTGTTAGCACCAATAGTTATGCCACTAATCATCTATTTTTTCTTTGCGAAGAGTATTGAGTTAGACTGGTTTGGTATGTTTGAAACAATGGCAATAATAGTTATCTTACCGATAGTTTTAGGAATTTTAATTAGTAAATTTACTAAACTAAATGATTCCACTTTAAAGAAAATCTCTAGTATTCCAATACTCTTGATTATGCTAATAGTAATGGTTGTAACAGCTTTAAATAAAGACGCTATTATACTTGTACCTTTAGATATTATTTTAAGCGTTATAATCCTTAGTATATTTGCTAATGTGTTTGGATATTTAATAGGTAAAGTTTTGGGCCTAGATTTTGATAGTAGATTAGCTTTGCTATTTGAGTTTAGTATATTAGATGTTGGCTTAGGGGTTGTGATAGCTTTGACCTTCTTTGGTAATCAAGCAGCTATTGCTGCAACTTTTTATGCAATTTGGCAGAATATTATTGGACCTGTAATTGTTAACTTTATAAATATATGTCGTAGTACTAAGTTTAAATCTTCTTAAAATATTTTGTTGACAAAAAAGTCTAAAATAGACTAATATATCTAAAAAATGGTTTTAGATATCAAAATGAATCCTGAGTTAGAAAAATTTATAAATGTCGCGGAAGCTATAAGTAGGCTTTTGCATCCTTTTGCAGAAGTTGTAATTCATGATTTATCTAAGAACAAGATAGTGGCGATTTTTAATCCTATCTCTAAAAGAGAAATTGGAGATATATCATATCTAGATCATATAGATTTAGATGCTTACGATGATTTTGTAATAGGGCCGTACGATAAAATAAATTATGACGGGCGGAAAATGAAATGCATTATCACTATAATTAAAAGCTCAACAAATGATGTTATAGGGACATTATGCATAAATTTAGATATTTCTGTGTTTGATAGATATCAAAATTTAATAAACGTATTTCTAAATAATAACAATATGCAAATGTCGCAGCAGCAACAGAGCCTTTTCAGAGATACTCTTTATGAAAAAATTAACAATTTTGTGCAGAGATATTGTATAGATAATAATCTACCAATCGATAATTTAACAAGGGATCAAAAGAAAAACTTGATTTTAGAACTTAAACAACAAGGCGCACTAGATGGTAAGAATGCAAGTAAATACATTGCAAACGCACTAAATATTAGTCGAGCTACTGTCTATAACTACCTTAAATAATCATAGGAAAAAAATAATGTTAATCATATTAGGAGCAATTGTTGGTTTTGTAGCTAGTTTTATTTCTACGCTACTTGGTGGAGGAGCAGGTTTGATAGCTGTTCCAGCTTTTTATTTTATAATTGTACATACTTATGGAGCTGACTTTGCTATGCAAATAGCTATAGCAACTTGTTGTGGGATGTCTATATTTTTAAGTTCTATAGCAACATACAAACACTATCGTAAAGGTAATATACACTTGGGAGAGTTAAAGTATTATTTAGTATATTTATCTATAGGGGCGCTAGTAGGCTCAATAGTTGCAAAACATATAAATACAGATCTTTTGAAAATAGTCTTTGCAATATTGTTATTTGGAAGTGGTATCTGGATGATATTGCACAATGATAATAAGGTTGTTAAATTACCTAGAAGCGCTAGATATAGTATTTTTGGATTTTGTGGTATTTTGAGTGTTTTGGCAAGCTCAACAACATTTGCAACAATGTTTTTTATAAAGATTGGTACTGATATCAAAAAAGCTATAGCTATAACTAGTGTCTGTGTGCTTATAAACTCATCAATTGCAGCATTTGTGCTTACTTATGGAATTAGTGTTAATGTACCATCAACACTTGGTTATCTAAATATTCCATTGTTAGTATCATCGGGTATATTTGCATTGGCAGGTAGTCTTTTGGCAGTTAATTATTTAGGGATAATTTCTCCAAAGCTTCTAAAGAATTTATTCATAGTTTTGATGTTTGTTTCTGGCGGTGTAATGATTATCTAAAAGTTGAAAATATAAGCTTTTGCTGTATACTTAATATTTCTTTGGAGAGGTGTCCGAGTGGTTGAAGGAGCACGCCTGGAAAGCGTGTATAGTTTAACGACTATCGAGAGTTCGAATCTCTTCCTCTCCGCCATTTAGATAAAAGAATAATCTGTCTTTGTGTACGTTACTAAGACACTTTCTTGATGATATGCTTTCTCGTAGACATTAACTAGATTGTTTACTTTTTGCTCAAGTTGTTTTGATTTATCATCTGCAAGTATCGTGACAACTTTGGTTTTTTCACTATAAGTGGTTCCTGTTGGGCTACGCCAATAGCCTCTAGCATCATTTTCAGTATAACCATCAGGGAAAGCGGGTGTTATGTATTTGTTCTCAAAATTTTTGAACATCTTATCTGAAACGTAAGAGATATTATCTTTATCATCTTTCATAGTTCTGCCAAAGTAAAGTTTGACTATATATCCTTGATTATCTTTGGTATCTGCAAAGCCAGTATCCGATAACACAAATATACATAATGCTAGTGTAATTATATATCTCTTCATAAGTTTCTCTTTAGATCTTTCTTCAAAAAAATGGCAGCTAAAATTAGTATTAGCCAACCTATCATCAGTGTGGTGCCACCTAATGGTGCTAGCTTCAAAATAATAGGTATATTATAAACCACAGAAATATAAATACTAAAACTAAATAATATTGTGCCAACTATAAAAAATAAGTTGCTTAGTTTAAGAGCTAAACATCGTGATAAGCTCTTACTACTTAAAAGAGCTATTCCAATACCGCTAATTACTATAGCATAGATTTGATTATAACGAACTGCAGTCATTACGAAATCAAAATGTTCAGCTGAGATTTGTAATTTTAAACCATGTTCTGCGTAAGCACCAAAAGCTACTGATATAAAACCTAAGATCGCACCAATTATTAAGTTCATCTACTCTCCAGTTTAGGTTACCTTATTTTACAATGGGTTAAACGATTAAAACGCCATTTCGCAAACAGACTATATATAATTTTAGCAAAACTATATATTAGTGGTAGTTTAATAATAGTTGCTAACTTTCTCCATTTGTTTAATTGGCTCCATATTATGATAAAGGCATCAACTCCAGTATGAAATCTATCTCCGTTATCTTTGACATGAAATAGCTTCAGACAAGATAGAGTATCTAAATTTTCTTTGTTAAGACTTTCTTCAGATATTTCGGTAATATCGATCCATTCAAAAATATTTTCTGGGGCTATATTTTTATAGTGATTTATCTCTTTTGAGCATAATCCGCATTTACCATCATAGAAAACTTTAATCACAAAAAAATCCTTTACTAAAGATATTGTATAACCACTATGATAAATATTATCAAGCCAATCCAATGATTATCAGAAAAAGCTTTTATACAGTTAGCTATACCTAGTTTTTTGTATAAGAAATAATTTCTGATAAATAAAAAAGCACTAATAACAACACCTATATAAAAAATAATATTAAAGCTTAGATATATACCTAGAGCTATCAGAAGTACTAATGATATGAAATTGAATAAAAAGATGTACTTAAATACTTTATCTCCAAATAAAACAGCTGATGACTTAATACCAATTTCTAAATCAAAATCTCGATCAGCTAATGCATAGATAGTATCGTAAGCTATAGTCCAACATATTGTTGATAGATAAAATATCCAAGCTTCTAGAGGTATTTTGTTTTGTGTAGCCGAGAAAGCCATAAAAATACCAAAATTAAACGCTAAGCCAAGTACCAACTGAGGAATTGCAAAGAACCTTTTACAAAATGGATATAAAACAGCTAAAAATAGAGCTATAAATGATAGTAAAATTGTGTATAAGTTTAAGAACAATACACAGATAAAAGCAACTATCGTAAGAGCTAGACACAAGTATAATGCATTCTTGACACTAAGTTTACCACTGGTTAAAGGTCGAGTATTGGTACGCTCTACATGTTTGTCAAAATCTATGTCTGCAATATCATTAACAATACAACCCACTGTACGCATTACAACCACACCAATAGTGAAGATAATCAAATATTTAATATCTGGAATACCATGACTTGCCAAAACTAGTGCGGTAAGAGTTGGCCAAAGAATTAGCAGTATTGGAATAGGGCGATGCAATCTCATTAGCATAATATATGCTTTGAATTTTGTATTACTCTGCATTACATAACTCCGGTAAAACTAGAAAATATTCTGTAATTAAAAATTTAAGCTCTTGATTATCTTTGTATGTAAATATCGAACTACGAGAAAAGATCTCTTGCTGAATATGCCTACTTGTTTCTTGATAAAAATCATCACTAGATAATTTACGGATTATGAATTCATCACGAGTAAATTTAGATTTCTCAAAAAGTAGATTATCACCAATTGGTTTTGTGCCAAGATTATCAACTTCTTGTGAAAAAAAATCATAAGTATCACAGGGAATAATTGTCCTAGCAAAAATTAATGTTTCATTGATACTTGAAAGAGTTATTTGTCGTACTAATGCAGACTTAATATCTAATAGTGATGCTTCTAACTGATTAACATTTGTAAAACTCTGAGAGATTTTATCTAATATAATTTCACCATAACCTTTTGATAGGCTTGTAACTAAGTTTTTTGCATCATTAAGCCAGTATCTTTCTACTTTTGATAAATTTTGTTTGTTAATAATATTCATATATCAGAAATACCTTAAACTTAAGGTTTCTTATTTTAATATCGATTTGTATAATTATACACTTAATACTTATGAATTTAATTAAAAGGGTTCCAAAATGCGTCCAAGTGGAAGAAATAACGATCAATTACGTACTTTAAAAGTTACACATAATTTTACAAAACATGCTGAAGGTTCAGTTTTAATAGAATTTGGAGATACTAAAGTTTTATGTACAGCTTCTGTAGTTGCTGGCGTACCAAGATTCAAAAAAGATTCTGGTGAGGGGTGGTTAACTGCTGAATATGGTATGTTACCGCGTTCAACTCATACTCGTATGGATAGAGAAGCTGCTAGAGGTAAGCAATCTGGTAGAACACAAGAAATTCAAAGACTAATTGGTAGAGCATTACGTGCAAGTGTTGATTTAACGAAAATAGGTGAAAATACTATCAAAGTCGACTGTGATGTAATCCAAGCAGATGGTGGCACACGTACAGCGTCTATTACTGGAGCATCATTAGCTATCAGGGATGCCATAGATTATATGAAGCACAATGGTATGCTTGATGAACAAACTAATCCATTAATGTCTCAGGTTGCTGCAATATCTGTAGGTATTTACAATAATGAGCCTGTACTTGATTTAGATTATGATGAAGACTCTAACGCTGAAACAGATATGAATGTAGTTATGAACTCAAATGGTGGTATGATTGAGATTCAAGGTACAGCAGAAGGCAAAGACTTCTCAGAAGAAGAATTTGCTAAAATGCTAGGTCTTGCTAAAAAAGGTATTAAAGAAATATTTGAAAGTATATTCTAGTTCTTAATAAGCATAATTCTTATAAAATAAAATCTTAAAGAGTATTTATATGAGAATTTATCTTTGCCAATAATGCAAAATCTTTTGTTTTCAATTCAAATAGAAATTCTTGTAATGGTTCACTTTTTGCAAAAAGAAGTCTTTGCTCAATTTGTTTAATTTGGTCTTCTAATGTCTGTCTTTGTTGATATAATTCACGAAGCTCTTTATCAGCGTTATTAAAAAAGTTTTGAATATTATCTTCTTTTTTGGCTTGTAGTCTAGTTTTGAGGTTTGTGCTTAGACTAGAAGTTCTGTTTACTGATAGCTTTTTTCTACTACCTAAAGAAAGTTTTTTACGTGGTTCTTGCTCTGACATTTATTTCTCTTAGTTATTAAATTTTAGACTTAATGTTTGAATTGTATAAGAATAACAATATAAATAGGAATTATAATATATTTGTTACTAAATTTATAGCTCCAAGCTTTAGAACTTTAGGTGATTTTGTTAGGAGTCACTCTAATTGATTCTAAATCTATTAGTGCACCGTAACTATCATCTTTTCCGGACTCTCTTAGTGTTAAGGTCTTACCTGAAGCACTAGTATTTTGTAAATCTATGTCAATTGTTTGCCAACCTTTAGAGAAGCTATCATGTGTATAGACAAGCTCATCACCTAAATAAACTTCAAAGTTACTTGAGTCATCACCAGTTCTAGAGTAAAAATCAAATGACATTTGCATACTATCAAAACCTTTTGATGCTAAATCATGAGAAAAGTCAACAATCTCATTCCTATCGCCGTCAAGCTCAGCAACATTTGGTCGGATATCATCAATATTATCAAAATTATTCCAAATTTCTATTTGCTCATCACCACCAGTTATATACCATTTTCCAAGGAAGTCACTGCCTGTATCAACCTTACCCCAGTCATCATCATCTACTGTTGTTTCATCGTATTGGAAGCTATCTTCACTAAAAATCATATTATTTTCTTTAAGTATCCTAAAGAAAGTAGCATCACCAAGTATCTCTGTACACGATAAAAAATATTGAAAGGACTGATTAAAGCCTTATATATTCATTATTTGCGAAAGATGAAAAAGTACTTTAATCAGCTAAGAGGAAGTCTATCTGAAATATTCAATTGGCACA
>NZ_VXKO01000031.1:0-24986 GCF_008711475.1 Francisella sp. SYW-2
ACTTGTGCCAATTGAATATTTCAGATAGACTTCCTCTTAGCTGATTAAAGTACTTTTTCATCTTTCGCAAATAATGAATATATAAGGCTTTAATCAGTCCTTTCAATATTTTTTATCGTGTACAGAGTATAAGTTTAAATAAATATTTATTTTATGTACCTTATGCTATATACTTTAGCTGATAAATGTTTTTTTAGAATCTTATAACGAATAAAGGTGAATATATGAGGCTATTATTGGCTGAAGATGATCTTAACTTAGGTGAGGGCTTACTCGAAGCGCTGCAAAAAGAAGGTCTTATTGTTAATTTGGTTTCTGATGGCGAAGCTGCACAGACTTTCGTTGAATCAGGATTGTATGATATTGTGGTTCTTGATATAGGTATGCCAATTAAAACAGGTTTGGAAGTTCTTAGGAATGTTAGGAATAAAGGTATTAAAGTGCCAATTATTCTTTTAACAGCTAGGGATGGTTTGGAGGATAGAATCAAAGGCTTAGATTTAGGCGCTGATGATTATCTTACTAAACCTTTTGAGCTTAAAGAATTGGTAGCAAGAATTAAAGCTATTTCTCGTAGAATAGACACAAGATCTGGCAAAAGCACTAAAGAAGAAATCAAGTTTGGCGACTATAGCTTTAACCCTAGCTCTGAGACAGTAACTAAAGATGGTGTTATTATTCCAGTTTCAAAAAAAGAATTAGCGCTTTTGGCTATTTTGGTGCAAAATGCTGGCCGTGTTGTACCAAAAACTCAGCTTCTGGAAGAAGTGTATTCTACTGATAAAGAAATGGACACTAATACTCTAGAAGTACACATGCACAATCTAAGAAAGAAAATAAATATTCCAAACT
Source organism: Francisella sp. SYW-2 (assembly GCF_008711475.1). Classification (NCBI taxonomy): domain Bacteria; kingdom Pseudomonadati; phylum Pseudomonadota; class Gammaproteobacteria; order Thiotrichales; family Francisellaceae; genus Francisella; species Francisella sp. SYW-2. The sequence continues at coordinate 853 of NZ_VXKO01000031.1, forward strand.
TTATTCAAACTATTAGAGGCGTTGGTTATTTTGTTCAAAAGGATAAAGTAGTTAAGTGATTTCATGGAACTATTGAACTATATCCTAAGCCTAGGTTTTACTTTTTGGCTACTGTTTTTAACTATTGCAAGTGGTCTAATTTATTTGATGGACCTACTTTTTTTTCAAAGGCCAAGATTAAAGCCTTATGCCAAGGAATTAAAGGGTCTATCTAAGAAACAGAAGCGTCAGTTCTATAAGGACAGTGGCCTTAAGGCTCCTTTGATAGCAGATCAAGCAAGATCCTTGTTTAGTGTATTCTTGGTGGTTTTTTTGCTTAGAACATTTCTAATAGGGAACTTTCTTATCCCTACAGCATCTATGACACCAACACTACCTGTTGGAGATTTTATATTTGTTAATAAAGCTGCTTATGGTATTCGAGCACCTTTTACTAATGAAACTCTGATAAAAACAGGTGAGCCTAAAAGAGGCGACATTTTAGTGTTTCACTTTCCAGTTAATCCAAGTGTAGATTTTGTCAAAAGAGTCGTTGGTGTACCTGGAGATGTGATTTCTTACAAGAATAAGATGTTGACGATTAATGGCAAAAAACTTGAGTACACAAATTGTGATAAAGATGCTATTAATTATTACAATCAATCATTAGCTAATGGCAGTGGTGATACAATTTGTACTGAAAATCTTGATGGTGTTAAGCATCAAGTTGATTGGATTGAATCCGTAAAAGGTACTGATTTTGAAAATCTTAAAGTACCTGCTGGACATTATTTCGTAATGGGAGATAACAGAGATAATAGTGAAGATAGTCGTTATTGGGGTTTTGTTTCTGAGAAGGATCTTGTAGGTAAAGCAAAGATTGTATGGATGAGCTGGGATAAGGTTGATAAAAAAGTTCGTTGGAGTGAAATTGGTAAGGTCTTTTAAATAAATGATTCCTGAATATTCTCGATTATATAAAATTCTTGGTTATAACTTCAAAAATTATACTCTCTTGGTCAGAGCATTAACTCATCGTAGTAAAACAAAGAAAAACTATGAAAGATTAGAGTTTTTGGGAGATTCTATTTTGGGATTTGTAATTGCCGAAGCGTTGTATTTAGAGTTTCCAGATTTAGCAGAGGGCAAGCTCTCACAAATTAGGTCTAAGCTAGTTAAAGGAGTAACTTTAGCAAATTTAGCTCTAAATTTTAAGTTGGATGAATATGTTATCTTAGGTGCTAGTGAACAAGGTGGACATAAGCGAGAAAAAATATTAGAAGATGTATTTGAAGCTATTATTGGGGCAATTTATTTAGATAGTGATTTTGCTACTGTTAAAAAGGTTATACTAAACTGGTACAAGCCAGTTATATCAACTCTTAACTTGGATGATGTAAAAGTCAAAGATGGTAAGTCTAAGTTACAAGAAATCCTATTGCAAAATGGTTTAAGTCTTCCTGAGTATAGTATTGAAACTATCGACGGTAAAGACCATGAACAAGAGTTTACAGTGAAAGCATTGTCTAATGATTTAAATATTGAAGTTAGTGCAAAAGGTACATCGCGAAAAAAAGCTGAGCAGAAAGCTGCTGAGAAGATGATACAAATACTATCACAACAAGGCTTACATGAAAAAAAATAGATTAAATCTCAATGGTGTGATTGTCATAAATAAGACTCAAGGTCTTAGTTCAAATAAAGTTTTACAGCAATTAAAGTATATATTTAATGCTCAAAAAGCAGGTCATACAGGAACCTTAGATCCTATGGCAACAGGAGTTCTGCCTATATGCTTTGGTAGAGCCACTAAAATAGCACAATACCTTTTAGACTCTGATAAGGAATATATTGCAACTATTAAGCTGGGTGTTGAAACAGATAGTGGAGATGCTGAGGGTGAAATAGTGGCAAGAAATGCTAATATTCCAGAATTGTCGGCAGAGTACCTAGAAACAGTTTTGAGAGATTTTCGGGGGAACATAGTTCAAATCCCTCCAATGTATTCAGCTTTGAAGTATAATGGACAACCTCTCTATAAGCTAGCTAGAGAGGGTAAAACCGTTGAGGTTAAGCCGCGTAATATCTGTATATATGAGTTAGAGTTACTGGAGTTTAATACAGATTCATTAGAAATAAGAGTTAAATGTTCAAAGGGCACATATATTCGTAGTCTAGCTATAGATATTGGAAAAGTTTTAGGCTGTGGTGGACATTTGTCTGCTCTGCAAAGAACCCAAAGCGGACCTTTTGGAATTGAGGCTGCTCATGACTTAGATAACTTAAAAGATTTAAGTTTTGAACAAAAACTTGCTAGTATAGCTAGTGTAGAGAGTGTATTTATTGACAAGCCAATATACTCTTTAGTAGAAGAAGAAAAAGATGATTTATACAAAAGAGGACTCTTCGCTGACAAACCTCATCTTGATGGAACGGTCAGGATATATGATGATGAGAAGTTTGTTGCTATAGCAGAGTTTGATAAAGGTAAGTTAATAAGTAAAAAATTTTTTGACCAGGATATATTCATAAGTGAGTAAATATAATATACATAATGATCCTAATAGGGATGTCGAAGCACAAAAGTACGAGAATCCAATTCCAAGTAGAGAAGTGATTCTAAAGTATATAAAAGATACTAATATTCCTGTTAGTATAGAAAACATCGCAAATGCTTTAGAAATTTTTAAAAAAAATCTTTTTGATGGTCTTGTAAATCGTTTAGGTGCAATGGTTAGGGATGGACAGTTAGAAAAAGACAAATCGTACTATAATCTACCAGAAATGACGCCAATATATATAACATCTAAAGTAACAGCTGATAGAGACTCCCGTTTAGAGTTATTTAGCCATACTTTAAATACTAAGGTTGGAATTGTATCTCATCAGACAAAAATGGTAATGGCTGGTGATGAAGTAACAGCTAAAGTTCTTGGACTTAATAAACGTGGTCGAATAGATGCAGAAATTAAAACAATAGTTTCAAGATCACAAAAAACCATCACTGGATACTACTATAAGAGTTTTGATTGTGATTTTATTAAGCCGATAAGTAAGAGTATGACAAGTGATATAGTGCTATTACCACCGAGGCAGAAAATAGAACACAATTCTCTAATTGAGGCCGAGATTGTTGTTTATCCTAGTATAAATAGTGCAGCTGTAGCTAAGTTTAAGCAAGAGGTCGAAGCAGTATCTCCAGTTAAAGAAGCAATGATGATGGCGACACAGAAGTATGACTTAATAGAACAGTGGAGCAAAAAGGCTTTGCGCTATTTAGATAATATTTCTGATGATGTGATTGTTGGTAATAGAGTTGATTTGCGTAATGAAAATTTTGTAACTATCGATGGTGAAGATGCCAAAGATTTTGATGATGCTGTTTATGCACACAAGACTAAAAGTGGTAGCTGGAAACTATATGTTGCGATTGCAGATGTGTCAAACTATGTTGAGAAAGATTCAGGCCTAGATTTGGATGCTAAGCGTCGCTCAACTTCTGTTTATTTTCCTGGATATGTTATTCCGATGTTACCAGAGAAGTTATCAAATGGATTATGTTCGTTAAAACCTAATGAGGATAGATATTCTCTAGTTTGTGAGATGAACATATCTAAAACTGGTAAGCTTTCTAGATACAAGTTCTATTCTGCAGTAATAAACTCAAAGGCGCGCTTAACTTATACAGAGGTTGCAAAACTTTTAGAGAAGAAACAAAATTCTATAGTTGATAAAACTCCTGAGTTGATACCAAATCTATTTGATTTATATGAGTTGTATAAAGTGCTACATGGAGCTAGGCAAGAGCGAGGTGCTATAGACTTTGATACCGTTGAAACACAAATAATATTAAATGAGCATAATCATATTGAGTCAATAGTACCAAGACATCGTAATGATGCGCATAGATTAATAGAAGAGTGTATGCTTGTGGCAAACGTTGCAGCAGCTAAATTCACTATTAAGCATAAAAAAACATCGCCATTTAGAGTTCATAGTGAGCCTAAAGAAGATAGGATGGAGACTCTTAAGAAGTATCTTGCTAAGCATGGTATACATCTTGCATATGGTAAAAATGGCAAAGTTACACCAAAGGCTTTGGCAGAAATGTTAGATAGCATAAAGGATCGTCCTGATTATGATGATATTCAGATGATGACTTTGCGAAGCATGAATCAAGCGGTGTATAGTATAAATAATGATGGACACTTTGGATTGGCATATAGTGAATATACTCATTTTACATCGCCAATTCGAAGATATCCTGACTTAGTAGTACACAGAATAATTAAATCAATTATTGGCGAGTATGAGCATGGTGGTGCTGATTATAAGTCTTCTGAATTAGCAAATATTTGTGAGAATGCTTCTAATCAAGAACGAAATGCAGATGGTGCATCAAAGCAAGTTGAGAACTGGTTGAAATGCTATTTCATGCAAGACTATATTGGTAATGTTTTGGAGGCTCAAGTTAAGCATGTTAATGGCTTAGGTCTATTTGCTGAGCTAAAAGATATGTATATAGAAGGCTTGATACACGTTTCTGCTATTCCAGGGGACTATTATATTTATGATGAAGCTAAAGATATATTGATTGGTAAGAGAACTCATAAAGTTTATAAGATAGGTCAAGATATTACTGTAAGAGTTGTCAGAGCAGATTTAGAAAGAATTCACATAGATTTTGAATTATATGATCCACGTAAGCCAAATTTAGATAAAAATAATGATAAGCCGTATCTCAAGAAGTCAAAAAAACCGAATAAGGCTAAGAAAAAAAGAGCTAGACGTAGAAAAAAAGCAAAAACAAAAGCAGCTCAATAAATTTATTCTATGAATATTTAATCTAAACAGTTTTCTTTGGTTCTTTAAATCCCCATACTATTCTAAATTTTCTCAATACACAAAGAATCATGTATGTAATATCAATTTGCCATGCTTTGAGATTATTTCTAACAGAGTAAGCAAATTTATGGTGATTATTATGCCAACCCTCACCAAACGTAACTAATGCTATAAACCAGTTATTGCGACTATTATCTGAAGTTTCATAATCTTTTTTGCCAAAAATATGACAGATTGAATTAACACTAAATGTAGTGTGATATAACAATACTGTACTTAAAATACCACCCCAAAATACAAATGCTAAACCTGATGTTTGTAGGTTAGGGTATAAGTGATTAATTATGCTACCGATAGCAAAGAGACCTATCAGATATAATGCAAATGAAACATGAGCATATTTATCTAACCATACTAGTTCAGGATATTCTACCCAGTCTTTGGTAAACTTAGGATCAACATGATCACTTCTAGATTCAAAAACCCAGCCAACATGTGATTGGAATATACCATTCTTAGGAGAGTGTAAATCTGTGTCTTTATCAGAATGGATATGATGATATCTATGATGACCTGACCACCAAAGCGGCCCTTTTTGAGATGCCCAAGTTCCAACTAATGCTAAAATAAATTGAAATACTCTAGAAGTCTGAAAAGCTTTGTGAGCAAAGTAACGATGGTATCCTGCTGTTAAAGCGAATGTCCGAGCTGAGAATGTAACAAGAAATACAACTAATGCAGTAATATTATAATTTACAAAAAATATTGCTAAGCAAGCAATATGCATAATAGCAAAGGCTATTATAGTGACTTTATTTGATTGAGTTTCCATGGTTTCTCCGGTTCTAAATCATCTTTTTAGCAATTTTAAAGTAAAGCTTGTAAGGTAAAGCTGCAATAAGTTTTAGAATTATAGTGAATTTTTTTGTAAAGTGAACCTCAAATTTATTTGACTCTAAACCTTTGATAATGCTAAGGGCAGCTTCTTCTGGCTGAAGTAGAGCTGGCATTTTAAAATTATTCTTGTCAGTAAGTTTAGTTTTAACAAAGCTTGGATTTATCAGACGTATATCAAGCTCAGGATTTTCTGCTTTTAGGCTCTCTACTAAATTTATAACACCAGCCTTAGTAGCAGCATAAGGTTGTGATCTAGGTAAACCGATATAGCCAGCAATACTAGCTGTAATAGCTAGCTGACATTTATGGTTTTTTTTGAGATATGGTAGCGTAAATCTTATTAGGTAAAAAACAGCAGTTAGGTTAGTTTGGATCGTTTTATTAAGATTTGAAATGGCAATGTCAGCAATTAATGAAGGCTCATAGAATGCTGGCAAATATATAATATAATCAGGATTATAGCTAAGAGCTATATCACTTCCTTTTTTGAAGCTCTCAAAATCTGCCACATCAAGATCAACAGTATGAGCAGTATTTTTTAGACTTGCAGATATGCTTTGTAGTTTGTCTAGTGAACGAGCTGATATTATAAAATTAGCTTGTATTGAATTATCAAGTTTCTTAAGTAATGCATTACCAATACCATCTGTTGCGCCAATTAACCATATAGTTTTACCTGCAAATTTTTGCATAGTTATTCTCCAGATTTTTCTTTATGCATAAATAGCGTTAATGAACCAACTGTTAGTCCAAATTTTTTGAATGTATTTTTGTTTATAAGTACACCATCGTTCATTAAGTACATCCAATCATCAAAGCTAATTTTGTATTTTTTGTCGCCAACTGGGATATTCATTTGATATTGCCAGTTCATAGCGTTGCCTTCAACATAGATTTTAGCAGTACCAATTACGTCGCCTGTTGTACCTTCGTAGTAGTTATCAGAAATTTTCTTAATCGTCCAAATACGATGATCTTTTTGGCCGTCATAGTAAACCATATGCTCGTCAAATGTGCCGACATCACCATTCCAGCTAGCAGTTCCAGAGAAGTCAAACTGCTTAGTGACTTTTCCTTTATAGTCTTGAACAATCCCTGTACCAACAATTTTACCTTGTAAATACTGTTGTAGGTCAAGCTTTGGACCGTCTCCTTTGTAACTTGATATATCAGCTGAGCATCCAAATAATCCTAATGCCATAATAATTACTCCTATTCTAGATATTAATTTTTTCATAAGCCCCTCAATTGTTTTGATAATTTTTGATATGATGAGTTATCGCTAAGCCATATTTCAAAAAAATATTTTGAAAGTTCTTTGTCTGGTATTTCACCAATTAAGCCATTGTCTGAATAGATATAACCTTTACCATCTTCATCCATATAACCGTAAAGGTTTGTACCATTTTGGACATCGGGAATTAACTGATCAAAGGTATCTCTATACTCTTTATAATTTGCCTTGACTTGTTGTGGATGTTGGTATGATATTTCTTTAACAGTATGCTTAGAGATAGTTTTCCCATCCATACTTCTAAGGTAATGAATTTTTAGTAGAAAAGGTTTATCCCAACTGAAATGTCCATTTTGAGTGTAAAGCTCTGCATCATAAACATTAAAAAACCATTTAGTGAAATGAATTTTACCAACTTGTTGGACTTGATGTGATTTTATTTGTTGTAAAGTTAACTCTTCAGCGTAAGTGAACAAAGGAAAACTAATAATGATAGCTATTAGTAGTCTTTTAAGCATGGACAATCTCCAACTGTACAACATCAATACGTCCGTGAGTAAATGCAGCACTACAAGAATTTAAGTAGAAACGCCACATTCTCTGAAAACGCTTGTCAAAACCTAGTTTTATTAACTCAGGTTCTACATTTACAAAATTCCTGTCCCATTCATCAAGAGTTTTAGCATAATCTTTTGCAAAAGATTCAGTACCTACACATTTAAGCCCAACCTTATCCAGTTCCAGATTAATTTGTCCCATAGATGGTAAGAAGCCACCGGGAAAAATAAAGGTTCTAATCATATCAGTACCTTTAGCATAATCCGCAAAAAGCGCATCATCAATGACAATGGCTTGAATAACAATCTTACCATCTTCTTTAAGCAGTGATTTAAGCTTAGAAAAATATGTGTTCCAATATTCTCTACCCACTGCTTCGATCATCTCGATTGAAACAATATAGTCATATTTGCCAGTTTGGATACGGTAATCTTCAATAACTATATCAGCTTTTTTCCCAGCTAGGCGCTTCGTAGCATAGTCATGTTGTTCTGTCGATAGTGTGATGCCTTTGAGTGTGTAGTCACCACTATTTAGGGCTGTTTCAGCAAACCCTCCCCATCCACAGCCAACTTCAATGATTGAGCCATTTTTTTTATCAAATTTATCAATTATGTTTTTGTATTTATTGATTTGTGCCTGTTCTAATGTTTCAGTTTGATTTTTGTACATCGCAGATGAATAGGTCATAGTTTTGTCTAACCACAAACTATAAAAGTCATTACCCAAGTCGTAATGATCGTAAATGTTTTTCTTACTCTGTTTGATGCTATTGCGTTTGGTAAGGTAGCCAAGTTTTTGTAATAATTTAAAAAGAAAATTTGGCTTCATGTATTGACCAAATGCTTCTTCATTAACTAAGCCTAGTAGAATCAGAGATTTAAGATCGGAGGTTTCCCAGTAGCCGTCTCTATAATCAGCAGCAAATCCAATATCTGATTTTAATTGTAAGTTTACTACTGTGCGCCAATCTTTTAGTTTTAGATCTGCTGTTGGACCTTGTTTTTCGCCTTTTGTATAAATAGTCTCGTTTTCTGGAGTTGTTAAATACAGCTCACCACACTCTAATTTGTTAAGTGATTCTAATAAATTTTTTCTAACGGTTTTTTCAAACATTTCAAAAGGCAAAGGTTAATTACTCTATACGTAAATATTAGCAAATAAATATTGAGGTAATATTGCTGGAATATTAAATTTTGTTAATAAATTCATCAGTAAGCGATATGTTTTTGACACAGATAAAATATTGTCGGGAGTTTAGTTATTTGGACTTATAATATTAGCTACACTAACTCGAATATCTTTCTGCTCAGGTTTTGGGATATATTTTATACGTTTAAATACGATTTTTAGAGCTTGCCAGTGAATCAGATAAATAACTTTAAAGGTTAAAAGTGGAGATCTAAAAAATTCTTTGACTAAGTTTGTACTTGATAAAGGTTTGATTTGACCATTAATTGCTGTGCCAAGTTGGAGCTGATTATTATCATAGTAATTGATAATAACTTGATTTTTTGCATTATTATCAAAATCAAGTGCGAAGTTGAATTTATAAAAGCCTTGTCTTGGATAAAAAGGTGATACATGAAATATTTTTTCTGCTTTGAACCATGTTTCATCTGTAATTTCGTTGCCATTGTTGTGGCAAATATAGCTATGAGTTTCTTTGAATGTGTTGTTGACTTCTGCTATCACAGTTATAAGTTTTTTTTCACTATAGCAAAGCCAAAAGCTAACGGGGTTAAATAGGTATCCTAGAACTCTAGGCATAGTCATCAATTTGATTTCATCATATTTAAGGTTGTGCTGGTCTAATAAATTAGTTGCCCATTTTAGACTACTTGAACTATCTTTTAGGCCGTGATCTTTATCATAGAAAGAATACAAGTTAGGTTTATTGATACTAAAAAAACTAGACTTACTTTGCTTAAGATTAAGCATATCCAAAATAATATAATATGATTTATATCTAAAAGAATTTTGCTTTGGATGATGCCTCTTATGAAAAACTTTTGAGCTTAAGATAAAGTTTTTTACCATGGAGTTTTGATTCCTAATTTATTCGCAACATTTACTGCACTAAGTATACCATCTTCATGGAAACCATAGCGTAGATAAGCTCCACAATAGTATGTGTTGTTAAGTCCTTGGATTTTATCAAAGTCTTTTTGAGCTTGAATGGCTTTTTTATCAAAAACAGGATGATCAAAAGTATGTTCGTTGATGATTTTTTGTGGATCAGGTTTTTGATCTGGGTTAACTGTAACAAAATAATCTATATTAGTATCTAAGGGTTGAAGATTATTCATCCAGTAGCTAAGTGAAACTACATCACGTTTGTCTTTAGTTTCAGCACTTAGATAATTCCAACTTGACCACGCAGCTTTGCGTTTTGGCATAATACTAGCATCTGTATGTAATATTACGGAGTTCGGTTGATATTTTATAGCAGATATAAGTTTTTTTTCATCACTGTCGGCATCACCTAATAGTTCGAGAACTTGATTGGAATGGCATGCAAAAATAACCTTATCATATTCTATGGTGTTATTGTTGATATCAGTTATCAAAGTTTTATGAGTTCTAGTTATATTGGTAGCTTGGGATGCAAATTTAACATTAGCGGATTTTAGTTGAGTTATGATTTTTTCAACATATACTTTACTACCGCCTTTGACTGTGTACCATTGGACTGGTTTGGTAGTTGTAAGTAGCCCATGATTATCAAAAAATCGAATAAAACTAAGGGCAGGGAAGTCATACATCTTCTCTAATGGAGTGCTCCAAATACATGCTCCCATTGCTAGTAGATAATAATCTTTGAAGCAGTTACCAACATTTATAGATTCTAGATATTCAGCAAGGCTTATGTTTTCATCAAGAGTGTTGTTTTCAATATGCTGTCTTGAGATCTTATTAAATTTTATAATATCTTTTATCATTTTATAGTAACTTGGTCTGAAAATATTAGACCATTGAGCAAATAAACTTTTGATACTGCTAGATCCATACTCAAACTTACCGTTTTTGATAGATACACCAAAAGACATATTGCTCTCAGCTACTGGCACATCTAAATGTTTGAATAATCTCGATAAGTGATAATACGTATGGTAGTTAAAGACAATAAAACCAGTATCTACAGGAGTGCTATTAACTTCTAATGTACGAGCATGACCACCGTAATAATTATTTTTTTCGTACAGAGTAATGTCATATTTTTCTTTGAGAAGATAACTGACGGCAAGTCCAGATATTCCACTTCCTATTACTGCTATTTTTTCCATATTTTAAATTGATTATAAGAATTTTAGTTAGTTACAAGAGTAATTTTTAAATTTTAAAAAGCATAGTTAAAAATTGTTAATCTAGTAAGTTATAGTAAGTTGAGGGTATCAAAATTAAGATTTAAATATCATTGGCAGCCATATATACAACTCGTTTATAATTTAAAGCAACATAATCTATACACATCTTATATTGTTCTTTATTGTTTATTATTCTATTAGCTATTGAAACTGCTTGGCTAGCAACACCTACACCATTTGGGATAAATCCGAATGGCCTAGGCGAAGCATCTATTCTTTTACTACATTTAACACTTTCATTAAATGCTTTAGTTATAAGCTCTGCAACTTGATTATTTATTTTCCATTTTTTTTGCTTGATCACCAAAAATCATTATTAAAAGTTTTCTAATCTCATCTTTCTCATTATTTGTTAAAGTAGCAACCGACATTTATACTACCCTCTTATCTTAACTTGTTTTATTAAGTTTATATAATCTTTATATTTTGGATCATAATTTATTAATACAGCAAAATCTAAGTCTTTAGAATAGACATTATTAAAAATATAATTACTATCTCTATAACCATATATTTTTACATTAAAATTATCTGACTTTATAAACTTTCCTCTAATCATTATTTTTTCAAAGTCGGTAGTAGGGTTATCAACAGAGGAGTTAAAAGAAGTATTTAAGAAGTTATATACAGAGTCTTTTGCACCAAATTTTTTAAGCTCATCTAGACTTATTGTTCCATAATAAATACTGTCTCCTTTTTTATCACTCATAACAGCCGCATAAGCACCACCATCTAAAACAACTAATCTTTGCATGTTTTTTGGTAGGGGAATATCTATTTTATTGTTTATTGATAAAATCATAGGATTACTAGCAAAACTAACAGTTGGTGACAAGACAGTAAAAAATAAAGCAATTATTTTAAATGCTTTCAATTTAAAATGACCATGTGTTGATAACTTATGAAATTAATGATACTTTATGAAGAATCTAATGTTAAGCTAATTTAACAATTCATCTTTATTTAATAGAAATGACCACTCTAGATTTACGTAATAACTATTCTATGAAAATTTGATTATTATCACAACGTAAGCTAGTCACTAATGTAATGGTAGTGAGACCTCTACAATTAAACCGTGAGGTTCGTTATTGGTGGCTGAGATATCGCCATTATGAAGGTGTATAATTTTTCTTACAAGAGAAAGTCCCAGACCATTGCCTATTTGGCTACGGCTTTTTTCTTCACGAAAGAATCTTTCAAAAATCTTATCAATATTTTTTTCATTTACACCAATCCCTTGATCGGTAAATGTGATGTTATATTTTGAGTTTTGAATTTTTGTCGAAATCGTTATTTCAGTATTATCTTTTGAGTATTTATAGCTGTTGTCTAGGATATTTGTAATACTTTGGAAAATAAGATTTTTATCAATGTTTAAATTCTTTGGAATAATAGAAACATTTAGTTTGATATTTTTTTGTTCAAACATTGGTTCATAAAGTTCAATAGCATCATCGATAATTTTTTTTACATCAGAATTTTTTTTGAGTAAATTTTCACGACCATGTTCAAGCCGATTAAGTCTTAGGATACTATTAAAGATATCAAGTAATTGATTACACTCTGCCAATGCCTCAGCTGTGTCATCATTTGGGCAAGTTTGCTCAAGGCTTTCAAGCTTGTTTTTTAAACGACTTAGAGGAGTCTTTAGATCGTGAGCAATATTATTTGAAACGCTTTTGATATCTACCAAAAGCTCATCGATATTAGCAAGCAGGATATTGAGTATATTAGCTAAATTACTAAGATCATCCCAGCTTGTATCAGATTTGATTCTTTGGCTAAAGTCGCGAGTGTTAACAATAGAGGCAGCAGAGCTAGCTATAAAATTGATTTTCTTGACAACAAAAACACTGATCAAATAACTGATGATGACAACGCTTGCTGTACAGAAGATACCAATACTTAGGGGGATTATATGCTCAGTAACTCTATTACCAAGCGCGGAGAAAATTATATAAATCCAAGATGCTATACTCAAACCTAAAAGTATTGTAAAAAGCACTGCCATTTTAAAGCTTGAGCTAATTATATACCTACGTTGAATAGTGTCGTTGAATTTACTCTTGGATGACATATCCAAAGCCTCGTATAGTTTTTATAGGATCTGGTAGACCATTCTCAGTGAGCTTGTTGCGCAGGCGAGAGATATGTACTTCAACTACATTTGTCTGAGGGTCAAAGTCATAATCCCATACCTCTTTAAGTATCATCGTCTTGCTAACCACCTCATTTTTATGTTTAAGAAGTAGATGTAAAACTTTGTATTCTCTTTGTTGTAATAATATTAATTCATCATTGCGACGTACTTCATGAGCGAGTTCATCAAGAACTATATCTCCGCAGGTCAGTTTATGAGACTGTGCATCAGCAATTTGTTTAGTTCTTCTGTATAGAATATTAACACGAACCATTAACTCATCTATTGAAAACGGCTTAGTTAAATAATCATCACTACCTGATGTAAGACCTTGAATTTTATTCTCAGTGCTATCAAGTGCACTTAGAATAATCACAGGAATTGTTACATTTTGTTTACGTAAAATTTTTAGCAAAGATATTCCGTCTAAATACGGCATCATCCAATCTATAACAACCACATCATAATTATTGGTATTGATTAGGAATAGTGCTTCTTTGCCATCGTGAGCTAATGTTGTTTCAATACCATTTTCTTCAAATTTGGTTTTTATAAACTGAGCAATTTTTTTATCATCGTCAGCAACTAAAACTTTTGGTTTATCAGTCATTGAGTCTATATACATATTCAATTCACATACTATAATTATAGCTTATTAATAGTCATGTAACTTGAAAAAAATAGCTATAAAACTTATTTATAATTTTAGACTATTTGTGTATAAAATATTTACATCAAAAAGATGGAGGTTGAAATGAAGAAAATTCTAGCAACAATATTCGGTTTAATGGTTGTGTCAGGAGTGTATGCTGAGAGTTATCAGATGTATGCAAAACCAGATGAAAAATCGAAAAAAATTATGACAGTTGATGATCAAAATCCTCAATTTAGAGCTATTTTTTCAAAGGGTAAATGGATTGAGATAGTTGATCAAAAAGATGGTGCTGTTGGTTGGGTAAAACAAAAACCTCAAAGCAGTGCGCAAGTATCTAATGATAAGCCTATAGAAAAGATGATGGCAGATTTTCAAAAGCAACAGCAGATGATAGATGAAAACTTCAACAGAACAATAGCAAACATTGATCAGAATATTGCCCAAATACAAGCTGAATCTAAAACATCAAAAGTTACTAAAAAGCCAGATGTGTATAAAGAGTTTAGTTCTATAACGATTAACTCAGATGGTAAAACTGCTAAAATTGTCAAAAAAACAGAAGATAGCACTGGAAAAGTCGAAACAGTAGAGAAGGAAGTACCGGCTGATCAGCTAAATACTATTAAAATCTAGCGTTAGATTTAATTTTACTATTGATGATGTTTGCAAATAATAAATCCTTATTTAATATCTTTTGTTTCTAAAGTGTGTTCAATAAGTTAAAATTACTGTGTAAATGCCACACCAATGGGGAGTACGTTATGTATGAAGAAGAGTTCTTATCAGAAAAATTACAGCATTTTACATTAGTAGACATTGCTCTTGTTAAAATAGTCTACTTCTTGGTGGGCTTGCTTGTAGCTACAAATTATCTAGTTCTAACTGAAGTGAGTTGGATTTTTTATTTATTAATGTTTTTAACGGCAGTATTTCCAATAGTGATTCATCTATTTTCATTTGAGGGATCATATATTGAGAAAGCTAGAATGTATCTAAAGACAAATAAGCCATCATACCAAGTTCTTCTGTTTTTTAGCCAGTTCTTCTTTGGATGTATGGTAGTCGTACTTGTTCCGGTATTAATATTAGTTCCTTGGTATGTTTATTGTATCTTGATAGTTATTCTTGCTATTAAGCCAATGCGTTCAAATATGTTTTGGTAGAGTGAGGTTGGCAAATTGAAAAAAAGCACACATGATGGCCAAAAGGTTTACTCAAAACTGGTTTTAAAGGTTTATAACTTTTGGGTTTTGTTTTTTAATAATACTTTTTTATGGAAATGTAAGACTTCCAAGTTGCTTAAATTATACAAAACCAATGTCTCTAAAAATCATTTAGATATAGGTGTGGGCTCTGGATACTATTTAAAAAAAGTTAATAACCAGCTCCAACAAGTAACACTTATGGATTTAAACCCAACATGTTTGGATTATGTAGCAAAGGCTTTGCCAGCTAAAAGTGTTTTGACTTATAAGGTAGATATTCTTGAAGCTATTCCTGAGAAATTTCATTCCAAATTTGACTCTATATCATTTAACTATCTAATTCATTGTTTACCTGATAATGGTAATAAACAAGTTGTTTTTGAGAATGTTGCAAAGATGCTTAAATCTGAAGGTGTAGCATTTGGATCAACTATCATTAATGACTATAGCTCAAATCTTGCGATTAAGGTGGCTAATAAATTTAATGACAAAGGAATATTCGATAATAAAAATGATACTTATGAATCGATAGAAAAATATATAAAGAGTAATTTTGCTGAATATACTATAAAGCAGATAGGCTCAGTTTGTGTATATATTATGTCTAAACCTCTTAGATGATCTTTACTATTTATAATCAATAACATTCTTAATTATTTTTGTTATAATCGCTATATAGACAAATTATTCTGTTCACAAAAATAATGAAGAAAAAGCTTTTATTTGTAACTTTATCGGTAAGCTTAATTTTGTTGGGCTCATGTAGTAAAACAACTGTTGCTTATGAGGATCCAAATGGTGTAGATACAACATCTATTAATTTTAGTTCTACTGATTTGCAAGCTATTACAAACAAGATGACTGAAGATATGTTGAATTCACGAGCAGTTAAGAGAATTACTGCTATGGATACACCAACATTATTCTTTAGTAATATTCGTAATGAAACTAGAGAGCATATCAATACGACAATGTTATCAAATACAGTACAGACACAGATTATCAAATCTGGATTGTTCCAAGTTACTGATATGTCTCAAATCAAAAATGTACGTGAGCAGCTTGGATATCAAGCTAATAGTGGTATGGTTGATCAAAGTACAGCTACTAAAATTGGTCAGCATATTGGTGCTAGGTATATGGTTTATGGCTCTATTCAAGATATTGATAATACTAACGTTGATGGAGATAAGAGATCTAAGTTCTTCTTGGCAACATTGAAGATGATGGATCTAAAAACAGGTCTTGTTGTATGGCAAGATGATAAGCAAATTCGTAAATCACAGACTAAATCAACATTTGGCTGGTAGTTAGATTTCGAAATGGTTATTTCAGAATAGTTCTGAAATTTCTTAAAACATAGGAGATAAAATACTATGAAAAAGAAAATATTAAGTTCATTAATTGTTTCATCATTATTAGTAAGTCCTTTAGTTGCTGCAGAAACAACTGTAGATACTAAATCTACAGCTGAGCAGTCGCAATCTGTTAATATGGGTTCAGATGTGTCTAATCTTAATAGTGCTATCTCATCAGATTCAAAAGCAGTTGCAACAACTGCAGAAGATAAGAGATCAGCAGAAGAAATATTAAGTGATGTAATGGAGGGTTATATCGATCAGAATAATCTTAGAGATAAATATGATTATGTTGGTTCTGCTATAGGTACAGCCTCTGTTAATCAAACAAATTCAAATTATGTCGACAGTGCTCAGTTGGCATTTGAGAAAGCTCTAATAAAAGCACAGGCAGAATACATATCATTTATATCAGCTAATACAAAAGTTGATAAGAGTCTAAGCATAGATAGTACACAAGGTTCTAATGTAAATGACATTAATACAGATTCTGATAAGCCCAAAGAGGGTACTCAAGCTGCGATTGATGCTAAGCAACAAGCATTAGAAGAAGCAAAGCTAGATAAACAATTAAAAGATCAAGGTTTAAATCCAGATGATTTTGCAACACCAGATGAGAAGAGAAAAGCTCTTTTAAGCCAGCAAATGACAGTCAAAAGCTTAACTACAGGATTTGGTAACTTATCAGGTCTACTACCAATTAAGACTTTTGTTGTAGAAAAAAATGGTAATGCTGCTATTGGTGTAGTGGTTATTTATTCAGACAAGATTAAAGGGATGTTTGAGGATATCAAACATGGTAATGAACCTGTAATCGTTGGTAAAGGCGGACAATCTCCTTCTGACTTATATAAGGATAAGTCAGGTGAGGATATGATGGGTGATTATGGTATTCGTGTTGGTTTTGGAGAAGATAATAAACCATATATCTTATCATATGGTCAAGGCTCGTACACAGGTCCAAAGCTTCAAGGAGTTTCGGCTGGAGATTATGGTTATAAGCAAGCTGAGATTATGGCAAGAGCAAATTTAGTTACACTAATAGCTGGGCAAATGTCAACTAAAGAAGCTTTGACTATGTCTGAGGATATCTCTAGCACTCTTGCTAAAAATACTAAGACGCAGCAAACACGCAGAATAGATGCGACTAATATTGAAAAGACACTATCTACATATTACAAAACAAAAGCAAACCTGGATATTATTGGTCTTAAAACTGTTAAGAGATGGCGTTATAAGTTACCAAGTACAGAGAATACTGTATATGGTGTTGTATTAAAGTGGGATCCTAAGCAAGTAGCTACAGCAAATAAGATCAAAAACTTTAACTATGATGAGTATCGTAAACAAAATGCTAAAAGTACAGAAAGTGGAGAAACTTCATTAAATGGTAAAGTAATTATTAGACAAAGTGATGATAATAAATATTTAAACCAGTTCTAGGGTAATATGATGCAAAAAATATTGATTTTTTTTTCTTTCTTACTGATTTCTATAGTTACTAATAATGCTTTTGCTGTAGATTCTGCTACAAATATTGTGTCTGATAGCTCAGCTAGTTTGTCAAATAACTCATTAGATACTAATTCTGGAAGTACGCTTAAATATAAAGGCGTAGATGAGCGTAATAATCTTAAAATGTTCACAGTTGCTATATTACCTTTTGATACGAAAGGAGCAACTAATGAAAGTATTTACAGTGAGAAAGAGCTTCAAAAAGGACTTAATCAGAATATCATAGCTAAAATAACTCAATCACGTAAGTTTAGAGTATCAAATAGAGATGCTAAAGATGAGAAAGCTTATGAAGAGGAAATTAGACGTATAATAAATTCCAATGATACCAGTGAGAAAGATAAACTAAATCAAAGAATAGGCGCTGATTTTATACTAACTGGTGATATCCTGGGATTAAACATTAGTAAGAAAAAGAGTTCGTATTATGGAGAAGACTTTACAACATTGAATGTCTCAGCTAGTGTAGCTTATCGGATGATTGAGCTGGCTACGATGGAGGTTAAATGGTCGAATGTAGTTAGATTGCAAGTACCAGCAAATATCGCTAACGAGTATGCTAACTATGATAATGGTGATCACTCACAGATATTAAGCTATGTAGCTGAGCAAATCGGTCAAACAATATCTGAACAAATTGTTGGGGCTATATACCCTCTTCAAGTGTTAAAAGTAGATGATGGTGAAATTTACTTCAACCGTGGTGGTAATGGAGTCGTTAAGGCTAGTACTTATGAGATTCGCCAAGAAGGGGGTACTAGTGTTGATCCGGCAACAGGACAGCATATTGTCTTAGATAGTAAAGTTTTAGCAAAAGTACGAATTACAGATGTGATGCCTAAGTATTCTGTAGGTATTGTAATTGATGGTAGCTTATCTAAAGTACATCCAGGTTTACGTGCTTACCTATCCAAGTAGTATGAAAGTTAAAGTCTGTTTGTTATCTATTGTATGCTTAATAATTTCTAGCTGTGCGACATTCAGTGGTAGCCATCCTGATAAGGTAGAAACTGCCAAAGATGCTATTGAAACATGCAGATACAAGCCTATTGAAACTAAATTTGACAATGCTTTTAGTGGTGATGGTGTTAATGCTTCTATCGGTTTCTTAGAAACAGGACGTTTTGATCAGCTACTTGGTAAAACTGAACTATCACAAGCTAAATATACCAAGGCAACGGATTATGTTGCAAAGTCAGAAGCAGAAGCAAAAATAAGAGTTAGGAATATACTTAAAAATACTCAAGCTACTCTTTTAAGTGATAAAGAGAGATATTACTATATATCTGATTATGAAATTACTTTTTTATATGCTTATCAAGCACTAAACTACTTAAAACAGCATGACTTAGAAAATGCTGCTGTCAGTATTCGTAACTTATCATATGCACAATATGCCACTTATGAAGCAAAAGATTTAGCTGCTCAGACAAATAAAACCAGGTATGAAGAATTTAATCATGTTAATTCTAGACAGGTTTCATCAAATATATCTAGTTCAAAACAATATAGACAGCTAGTGAGTATAGCTGATAGAGTAAAAAACTCTTATGAAAATGCTTTTGGATATTATCTAGAGGCTTTGATATATCAGTCATACGATACCGATCTAAATAATGCTAACTTATCAATGAGTAATGCTCTAAGGGTTGTTCCAAATAATCCATATGTTAGAGAAGACTATGACGAAATTAAGAACGCTTTTGACACTGGTCATAATATCTATCCACAAGGGCAAGGTAAACTTGTTGTAATATATGAGAGTGGTTGGGTAGAGCCTATTAAAAAATTTGATATACCAATCGCGATATTTTTCCAACAAGCTGGAGTTCAAAAAATTTCGTTACCATACTATGGCTCTTATAGGCTGGCATCTAATGCTGATGTACAAATCTTAAAAGATAATAAGATTATTGATAAAGGCAAAACTGCATTATTGGTTGATACAACTGCAATGGCAGCTAAGTCATTATCAGATCAATATCCTGCGATTGTAACTAGAGAGGTTTTGCGTCTGGTTACAAAAACAGCTATTTCTGTGGCGGCTATTAGATCATCAGGTGACTATGCAGCATTGGCAGCAATTGGAACTTCGATGTATAATATGGCGACAACCCAAGCAGATCTCAGAAGTTGGAATCTTTTGCCCAAAAATGTTGATTTATTTTCTAAGGATTTAAGTCAAGGTGAATATACGCTCAAAATTAATAATAAAGATACAACTGTAACTATTATGCCTCAAAAAATAACTTTGGTATGGTTAACTAGTGAAGGTTGCTATCAAAGGATATTATTAAACGAAATTTTATAACATTGATTGTAAATAAGTTTTGAAAATTAATCTTTTAAAAATGCTCAAAAGTATTTTTTAGTTGTAATAATACATTCTGTCGAGAAATAAATAATTGCATAAGTTTCTATTGATTAATCCTATTCTTGAGAATATATTTAAAAGGTTAAATTTTTTTTAAATAAAGCTATTTAATAGTAAATTGGAGAAGATATGAGAATCTTATCAGTTCAAGATATGGCAAAAATAGTGCAGAAGCACGGCTTTGATAATTTTATTAAAGACCTAGTTGAATATACAAAACAAGACTTTATAAGATGGCAAGAGTTTGATAAATCACCAAGATATGCAGCTCATGTTCCGGGAGGTGTTCTGGAACTTATGCCAACTGCTGATAATAAACTATTTACATATAAATGTGTAAATGGGCATCCTGCAAATCCGTTTGAAGGTAAGCAGACAGTAGTAGCTACAGGTCAATTAAATGAGATTAAACATGGTTATCCATTACTTATATCTGAAATGACTGTTCTTACTGCTCTAAGAACTGCTGCTGCGACTGTCTTGGCAACAGATTATTTAGCACGTAAAGATAGTAAGACTATGACGTTAATAGGTACAGGTGCTCAAAGTGAATTTCAAACTTTAGCTCATAAGTTAATCAGACCTATTAAAACAGTAAGATATTTTGACACAGATCCAGAAGCGATGAAAAAATATGCTAACAATATGAAAGATGTTGATCTTGAATTTATCGCTTGTGATAGTGCTAAAGATGCTTGTGAAGGTGCAGATATAATTGTTGTATGTACGGCTTGTAAACTTCATGCAATTGTGATTGAAAATGATTGGGTTAAAGAAGGTGTACATATAAGTGGTTTAGGTGGGGATTGTCCTGGTAAGACTGAGCTTGATATGGATATTCTTTTTAGAGGTAAAGTAGTTGTTGAATACAAAGAACAATCAATGATTGAGGGAGAAATCCAGAATTTATCACCACAAGAAGTTGAACAGGTTTTACATGCTGAAGTATGGGAAATTTTAACTGGTAAGAAAAAAGGTCGTGAAAATGATAAAGAAATTACCATCTATGATTCAGTAGGTTTTGCTGTTGAGGATTTCTCAGCACTTCGTCTTACCTTAGATTTAGCTGAGAAGTATGATATTGGTAGCCAAATGGATATGGTACCGCCAATTAAAGATCCTAAAAATTTATTTTCAGTATTATAGTATTGGAGCAATAAGATGAAAAAAGTAGAAGCTGTAGGAATAGCTATTGGTAATGCTGGTAGAGAAATTGGTTGTGGAAGAGCACCATACGCTTTGTTGAATGAACTAAGAGATAGACGTATAGATGCCCAAATTATCAACTACATTGGTGGAAGAGCTGAAGTACCAACTATGGGTAAGTATTTTACTAAGGTTGCTCAGGCGGTATCTGAGATTCTTAAAGATGGTAAGTTTCCTTTGGCTCTTGGAGGAGACCACTCATGTGCAATAGGTACATGGAGTGGGGTTTATGACTACCTTAAAGATCAGAAAAAAGAACTTGGTTTGATTTGGATTGATGCGCATATGGATAGCCATAGACCAGAAACTTCTGAGACTGGTAATATACATGGTATGCCTGTAGCACATCTTTTAGGATATGGGCATGAGGAATTAACAAAAGTACTAAATGATAATCCAAAGTTAAAGCCTGAGAATATTGTTTTCTTTGGAATTCGTTCTTATGAAAAGCCAGAAAGAGACTTTTTGGAAAAATTAGGAGTTAAGGTTTATTATCAAAGTGATTTAACCGATAGAAACTTTGAAGAGTTATTTTCACAAGAATTTGAACGTCTTGAGAAGGTTACAGAGGGTAATGTCGGGATTAGTTTTGATTTAGATGGTTTAGATCCTACTAATCTTGATGCTGTAGGAACTCCAGTTGAAAATGGTATTGACCCTCAGGTTTTTTACAAGACTATTGAAAAAATTAATTTTAATAGTTTAGTATGTTTTGAAGTGGCAGAATATAATCCTCTGATTGATAAAACAGAAATCTCTCTTAAATATATGTCAAAACTAATAAGATTAGTTGAAGGCAGTATAAAAAATCTAACTCAAAAATAGTTTATCTTTACAACATTTGATAACATTATCTTACAAGTTTCTCTTTATATATATCTGATGCATAGAAACAACCTTTTATTAATGACTGATAGTTATAAACATTCGCATCCTTATCAATATCCTAATGATGCTAACTATCTTCATTTTTATTTAGAAAGTCGTGGTACTGTAAATAGTGATTTAGGGGCGCATACTAGATTTTTTGGCTTACAGTATTACATCAAGAAATACTTATCTCAGCCAATTACACCAAAAATGATAGATGAAGCTGAAGAAATTCTAAAAGCTCATGGTTTGGTATTTTATCGAGAAGGCTTTGAGAAAGTCCTAAAAAAATATAATGGTTATTTACCAGTTAGGATTCGTGCTGTTAGAGAAGGAAGTTTAGTACCTTTACATAATGTATTGATGACTATAGAAAGTACTGATCCAGAGTTATTTTGGTTGCCTGGATTGCTAGAGACACTACTTTTAAAAGTGTGGTATCCAACAACAGTTGCAACAATCAGTTTTAATATCAAAAAACTAATCAAAGAGTATCTTCTAGAAACCGCAGATAATCTTGATAAGCTAGAATTTATGCTTCATGATTTTGGCTATAGAGGTGTTTCATCAGAAGAGTCAGCAGGGATTGGTGGAGCGGCACATCTGACTAATTTTCTAGGAACAGACACTTTGGCAGCATTACAAGTTTGTAAAGAGTATTATCATGAAAATATAGCAGGTTATTCGATTCCTGCAAGTGAGCACTCAACAATGACTAGCTGGGGTATTGGTTCTGAGTGTGAGCGCCAAGCCTTTGAAAATATGGTTGAGCAATTTGGAGATAACAGTGTTTTCTATGCTTGTGTTTCTGATAGTTGGGATTTTAAACAAGCAATACAAACTTGGATTGATTTAAAAGATAAGGTCAAAGCTAAAAAAGCAAACTTGGTAATTAGACCAGATTCGGGAGATGCTATAGATAATATTTTATATGCGCTTACTGAATTAGAAAAAGCTTATGGTAGTAATGTAAATGCTAAGGGATATAAGGTTCTACAAAAGGTAGCCTTGATACAAGGTGATGGAGTGAGTCTTAGTTTAGCAAAGAGCATACTATCAGCGATGAAAAAAAATGGGTTTTCTGCTGAGAATATAGCTTTTGGTATGGGTGGAGCATTGCTACAAGGAAATCATGAATCATCTATAAATAGAGATAGTTTCAAGTTTGCTATTAAATGCTCAGCAATCAAACGAGGGGATTCTTTAATTGGAGTTAAAAAAGAGCCTATCACAGATCCTACAAAGAAATCTAAACAAGGACGTCTAGATTTGATTAAAGATGCTAAAGGTAGTTATCAGACAATAGTTCTAGATGATCAGTATGCAATAGGAGAGTATCATAGCGACTCAATTCTTGAGACTTATTATGAGAATGGACAAATTAAATTTGAACAATCCTTGTCAGATGTGAGAAAATATACTTAAGTTAGGTATAAATGTAATTTATTTGTATCTATTGCTGTATCTGTATGCAGTTAATTTAATTAATCAATAAAGATAAGGAGTATCTACAATGTTAGAACATCATCCATTAGTTAAAGAATTCCCTGAGTTAAGAGATCAACTTCATAATATTAAAGAAGATCATCATATTAGTAATCAAATGAAAAAGTATGAAGATCTAGATAAGAAAATATATAACCTTGAAAGTTCTGGTATGTTTGAAGATATGCAATTAGAAGAGCTAAAAAAACAAAGACTAGAAATCAAAGATACTATCTACAAAGCCCTAAAAAGCTAATCATTGAATAATTTCTATATGAGATTTGATTCTTAAATAAATTACTTTTTTCTATAATTTCCTCTGTACACGATAAAAAATATTGAAAGGACTGATTAAAGCCTTATATATTCATTATTTGCGAAAGATGAAAAAGTACTTTAATCAGCTAAGAGGAAGTCTATCTGAAATATTCAATTGGCACAA
>NZ_VXKO01000032.1:0-23606 GCF_008711475.1 Francisella sp. SYW-2
GGTGTATTCATATCAGCATAAAATGCTGATATGAAACACAAAAGTAAGATTTTGAGTCAGATTTATCTAAAAAATACTCAATATTAAAACATATGAAAAAGGGCTTTCATTAACTCAACAGCCTTTGGTAATTATTTCGTTACAGTATAACGCTAATGCGTGTAATAAGTGGTGTTAAAAGAGAGAATTTATTAGCATACTTTCTGACATACGTTGGGTATATGACTCTAACAGTCTCAATGACCTTAACACCATCGTTAGCATCTAATTTGAATTTATCTAATTATGTAACTCAGATAGCTATGAGTCTATCATTTTTTATGTTTAGTGTTTCTGCGATTTTATTTGCGACTTTATCAGATGTTTTTACAGCAAAGAGAGTACTATTTTTTTCACAGAGCTTGTCTATATTTGGTTTAGTTTGTATAGGACTATCAGATAGTATCTATACTGTATATATTGGTTTTGTGAGTTTGGGGCTTGGTACGGGATGTTACTCATCTATCGCTAGAGCATTGATATCACGTAATGCTGACAATAATAGCCAAATGAAAAAAGCATATTCGGTTTTATCAGTAATGATAATAGTTGCACCTATAGTTAGTACATATTTAGCTTTATTATTGATTCCGATTTCTTGGCGAGCAGCTTATTTTTGTATGGCAACAATTGAAATGATATTATTTATTTTTTCAATAAAGATATTAACTGCCGATGCTCAAAGACAAATCGTAATTCCAGCATCTAAAATATTCTCTGGCTTTGCTCATGCACTATCTCAGCCTAGATATTTGTTAAATGTAATGATTGTAGCGATACTCTTTTCTTTTTATTTAGGTGTCTTGATGAGCTCATTTAAAGGTTTGTTAGTTGATGAATTAAATATGTCGATGGATGTCTTTACTGTAGTATTTTTGGTAACATCTTTACTATATATTCTTGGGATATTTAGTTATCGTATTAA
Source organism: Francisella sp. SYW-2 (assembly GCF_008711475.1). Classification (NCBI taxonomy): domain Bacteria; kingdom Pseudomonadati; phylum Pseudomonadota; class Gammaproteobacteria; order Thiotrichales; family Francisellaceae; genus Francisella; species Francisella sp. SYW-2. The sequence goes on from NZ_VXKO01000032.1 coordinate 965, forward strand.
GGCCGATAGTAGTCATAAGAAACGCTATAATTTAGGTGTTTTAGCTATTATATTTATCTTTATAGCTCTATATAGTTTTTTAGAAATATCATCATATAGTACTGTGACAACCTTGCATTTAATATGTTATTTTTTAGGCTTTTTTATACCAATGGCTACAGGTGCTGCTATGAGTAATATTACTAAAGGGCATGGTACAGCGGCAGCGATGATAACATTCTCAGTGGCACTGTGTATGTCAATATGGGGATTTCTAAAAGCACACTTTAATATGTCAAATTATCATTTTATACTATTGGCTTTGTGGATTAGTTTTAGTTTAGCACTATTGCTTAAGATTATTATAGTTTTCGTCTTGGATAGAAATCAAAAATAAAATCGTAAATTTTATTTCTGGCCCTGATTATTACTAGATTCAAGCTGAATTTCTTTTGTGGAAACAAATTTGATTCCCATATCTTTTCCAATTTTCAAAACTTCTGAGGTTAGGAACAACAAAATAAAAGCAATTTTCAAGAACCCATAAAATAATGAGTATTTTTAGTTTTTTGACATACTTATGTACTCAATAAAAGGTGTTCTTCCGGTGATTCCAAATTGACAGTATGATCATATAGGCAATTTATTTAGCTAGGTATTCTTTTTTAGAAAGAATATTGTAGGCCTGATGTTACAAAATTCTGAGAGTCTCCAGAGAATGAAATGGTATATGTATATGTTACTTTTAGACTAAGGTTGTCTATATACTTGATAGGGAACATTACACCCACTGGGAAGACTGCAAATCCTCCCCATGTATTATTTGTATCTAAATAGCTACTAGGGGCGTTACGCTGGTTGGCTATACCGTTAATATTAGTATGTCCTATTCCAAGTCCAGCGGCAGCATAGGCGGTTATATAGTTATTTATTTTGTAATAGTATTTTGCAGCCCCAGCAAAGTAGTTATTAACTTGGGTTGTATTATATTGGCTAACAAGAAAGTTTTGGTAAACAAACTCTACAGCATAAGATTCGCTAAATCTATATCCTAAGTTAGCAACTACAGTTCCACCACCTTTAGACATGTTAGTTTGTTGTCCCCAACCACCATTAATTGCTACATATATTGATGGTTTAAATGTTTTCTTAGTTATATCGTCAAGATCATTAATGTTATAGTAATTTGGAGGTAGTTGATAAAGGCCTCTAGTATCTTTTTCAAGCTTACTGGAGTCTGATTTAATATTAGTATCAAGTTCAGTATTTGCTAACGCTTGGTTTGCTATCAAAAAAAGAATTATACTAAATAAGAGGCTTTTTGTTTTCATACCTATCAATAAAGTTTTTAGGATATGAGTTACTCTGAATAATTAGCATCAAACTGAATTTTTTGTGATGGTGCCAACTTGATACCGATTTCTTCAGCCAAATCTAGTACGCTCATAATAAATTGTTCCCTCTGTTCTAGCTCTTCTCCCCAATCTGTAGATATAAAGAAAACATAGACTAATATTTTGATAGATGCTGGTTTTAAATCATTTACACGTATATAGTATCCCTCTTTTCTCATATGAGGGGTATTTAATACTAGTTCATTAATACCATCAACATAAGATCTAAGTTTAGAGGTAGGTGTTGATTCGTCAATTTCAAGAGTAGTCATATATCTTCTATATATTCTCTCACCCATATTATTAATTTGTGAAGTTACAAAAGCATAGTTCGGTATAATAAGAGCAGAGTCCTCGAAAGTTCTAATAGTTGTACTTCTTAGTCCTATTTTTTCAACTATTCCTTCTTTGTCTTTTATGATTACCCAGTCCCCAATTTTTATAGGCCTTTCCATAGCTAGGATTATTGAGCCAAAGAGATTTTCAATTGTATCTTTACCAGCTAATGCAATAGCAAGACCACCGATTCCAAGAGCTGTTAAGAAGTGAATCATATCAATCCCTAGCTCTTCGATTATGATTCCGGCAATTATTAATATAATAATAAGATTAATTACTTTATTAGCTATTACTATAGCAAACGCAAATCTTGCAGATCTATTTTGATCCTTAACTTTTTTGTAAGAAGAGATTATGAATGAGCATAGTACATTCATAATCTCTGTACATAAGAACATTATTACAATTCCATATACAATTTTAAAAATTATATCGAAATAGTTGGAAGCATTTGTGAATATGATTAATGAGTTAAAAAAGAAAAAATATGCAGCATACATTGATACTATTAGTGATGTCGCAATATTTAATTTCCTCATTGTTTTATAATCTTTATTTTCAAAAAGACTACGTGTGATTCTAAATATAGGCCTTAAAACTATAAATAATACTTTATAAATCACATAAAATATCATTAGTGAGATTATTGATATAATACTAATATACAGATTTGGTCCATACTCTTTTAGAAGGTTGGGAATATTTTCCCAGATAGAGTTACGTAGATTAGATCCAAAAGGAGCTCTTATATTGCTATCTAAATCATCTAAAAATATACTTACCCCATCTATCTGAGCATTTTTAGGGAAAATCCAGTTTTTAGTCTTGCTATCCTTATTTGTAATATTTTCTAAATATATACTTTTGCCTGAAATAGGTGAGGTGTAGACCATTACTAAATTACTACCTGGAAGAACTTCTCCAGGTATATTTCGTATAGTGATTTTAGCAGTTTTGAAGACTCTATCCATACTGAAAGCTATAAATGAAGCAAAATCTTTTCTAATATTCTCCTTAATCCAGCTGGTATCCATTATGTTTAAAGCATCTGCCATTTTGAACTTATATGCATCATTAGCTCCAAATATGAACTGCATGTATGATAATACTGGCATTGATATATTTCTTATATTATCTTCGCCTAGGCTCTTTTCTTTTTTGAAGTCGGCAAATTTCTTGAGTGTATTAGTGTCTGTGAAATTTTCTTTTGTAAAATACCAATTTCCATGACTATTTTTTGCTAAATAAAATGTTTGTTTGTCATTACCTTTACCTAGCGTTAAATCTAGTTTATTTCCTGTGGTATTAATAGGCACATCACTTATTTTAAAATCGGTTTTTAGTATGGCTACTAGCATGGTATCAATATCTATATCTTTTTCACTGCTAGTATAATCATTAACTTTGACAGGTTCAGGAGAGATAGTGTTTATCACATCATAATAGTAATTATGGTATCCCATCCATAGACTCAAAGCTTTGTATGTGAAATTAGTAAATAAATTTTGAGGTGTTTTATTATTGAATTTATCCATTTCACTCTTACTCAAGAACCCGAATGAACCATCTTCTAGAGCTTTATATTGAGTCTCTGATAAATATGTGGCATTAATCATTGGTTTAATATAGAGGTATGCGGATACTATGAACAATATTAGAAAAACTATTTTAAAAATTAATAGTGCTTTAGATAAATTCTTATTTTTATTCATATTTTATAAACTTTAAGATAAGTAACTAAGTGATTTTAGATTAATGAAAAAAGCTATGCAATTTATTTTTAGCCTTGTGTGTTGATAAGGGTAGAAGATATTAACTAAGTTATCATACGTAAAGAGATATGATTTTAAATATTATTTATAGTAATATTTGTAGCTAAGTTTATAAATGATAAGTAACTAAGATGTTTTCTCACCTTCGTATCCATACTGGATTTTCTGTTGTTGATAGTACTGTTCGTTTGGGTGATCTCTTTGCCAGAGCAAAAGATAAGAATATCCCTGCAGTAGCACTGACGGACGTATGTAATTTATTTGCTGCAGTTAAGTTTTATAAGCAAGCTTTGTCAAATGGGATTAAGCCTATCTTTGGTGTAGAGCTAAAGATTGATACTGAGTTTGGTGTTTGTGATCTGGTTTTATTGGCAGAGAATAATCAAGGCTATCAAAATATTGTTGATTTAGTTTCAAAAGCATATCAAGAAGCTGAGAGGTTCGGCTCAATTCCACTAATTCCCAAAAGTTGGTTGAAAGATACTAAATTAGATAATGTTATTTGTTTAAATGGTGGTCAATATGGCGAATTTGGACAAGCTGTATTGGCTAAAGATATTGAAAAAGCAGAGCAAGTAATAGCTGAAAATATCGCAATATTTGGTGCTGATAACTATATCGTAGAGATTCATAAGCTTGGATATGAAAATGAGGGCTTATATAACGAGAAAGCGCTTGAACTTGCAAGTAAGCATAATCTCATAGCAGTAGCGACAAATTTGACAGTGTTTATGGAGTCAGATGATTATGATATCCATGAAATCAGAGCTTGTATCAATGAAAAAACGACAATCCTTGATGAGTCGCGCAAATCTAAATTTACAAGAGAGCAATATCTAAAATCAGCTGATGAGATGTATCAAACCTTCTCAGAGCTACCAGTATTGTTAGAGAATACTTTAGCAATCGCAAAAAGATGTAATGTAACATTTGATTTAGGTAAACCATGTTTGCCAACGGTAGATATTCCAGATGGTTTGACAGAAAGAGAGTACTTTTCAAAGCTATGCTATCAAGGCTTAGATAAACGTTTAGCAAAAATTTTAGAAAATAGACCAGCTGATAAGCATGAGCATATTATAAAAGTTTACAAAGATAGACTACAACGCGAGATCGATATTATCTGCGATATGGACTTTCCTGGCTATTTCTTGATAGTTGAAGATTTCATTAGATGGTCAAAAGAGAATGATATACCAGTAGGTCCAGGGCGTGGTTCTGGTGCTGGCTCATTAGTAGCTTATTCATTGCTTATTACCGATATTGATCCTTTACCGTATGGTTTACTTTTTGAGAGATTTCTAAATCCTGAAAGGGTATCTATGCCTGATTTTGATATTGATTTCTGTATCCAAGGTAGAGATAGAGTTATCAAATATGTAGAGCAGAAATATGGTAAGCAAAGTGTTGGGCAAATTATCACCTATGGCACTATGGCTGCTAAAGGTGTGGTGCGAGATGTAGTGCGTGTGATGGGGCAGAGTTTTGGTTTTGGAGATAGGATTGCTAAGCTAATACCAGAAACACCAGGTACTACATTTAAAAAAATCTTGCATGAAGGTGAACCTCTATATGATGAAATGCAGGCAGATGAAGAAGTTGCTGAGATTATTGAAAAAGCTCAAAAATTAGAAGGTCTACCACGAAGCTTGGGTAAGCATGCTGCGGGTATTGTGATATCGCCAACGGTGATATCAGATTTTGCTCCTGTATATTGTGAAGATAAAGGTGGAGATATAGTTACCCAATTTGATAAGGGCGATGTGGAAGATGTTGGACTTGTTAAGTTTGACTTCTTGGGGCTAAAGAACTTAACAATTATCAAAAATGCTATTGCAAGCATCAATGCTAAAAGACCAGCTAATGAAACGCCTCTAGATATTTCTGATATTCCTCTTGATGATGAGAAAACTTTTAAACTTCTGCAGGCAGGTAAAACTATCGGTATATTCCAGCTAGAGTCACAAGGTATGCAACAGATTGTCAAAGATCTTGGCACATCAAATTTTGAGGAGATTATCGCCTTAGTAGCACTATATCGTCCTGGTCCGATGGAGAACATCCCAACATTTGTAGATCGCAAACATGGTAGAAAGCAAACCACTTACTTACATCCATTATTAGAAGAAGTGCTTAGAGAGACTTATGGCATCCCAGTTTATCAAGAGCAGGTAATGCAAATGGCGCAGAAGCTAGCTGGTTATACTTTAGGTGGAGCAGACTTGTTGCGTCGTGCGATGGGTAAGAAAAAGCCAGAAGAGATGGAGCAACAGCGTAAAATCTTCAAAGAAGGTGCCGCTAAATATCATAATATCGAAGCTGGACTTGCCGATGAGATATTTGACCAAATGGAAGCCTTTGCTGGTTATGGTTTCAACAAATCTCATGCTGCGGCTTACGCGTTGATTGCTTATCAAACTGCTTGGTTAAAAGCTCATTATCCTGATGAATATATGGCTGCTCTGATGTCAGGGGATATGGGCAATACAGATCAGTTGGTTAAATTTATTTTAGATGCTAAGAATATGGGTATCACAGTTTTAGCTCCAAATGTAAATAAGAGTGTCTATGATTGTATTGCAGCTTCAAAAGGAACGATTTTATTGGGTCTAGGTGCTATCAAAGGTCTTGGTGGTGAGGCTATCAAGAGTATACTTAATGAGCGTGAGGCAGGTGGTGAGTTTAGTTCTATTTTTGACTTAACTCGTAGAGTAGACTTGCGTAAGGTTAATAAAAAAGCACTCGAAGCCTTATGTTTTGCAGGAGCTATCAAAGATATATCTAAAAATAGAGCAACAGCTTTTAACTCTATCGAAAAAGCTATCAAAAACGCTGGTTATGTGAATGAAATGGCTGCTGCTGGGCAAAATGATTTATTTGGTTTTACAGAACAAGAGAGTGATACTGATACAGAGCTTGAAAGAGAATGTATTGTAGAGGAGTGGAATCTTAGAGAGCTTTTGATTAATGAGAAAAAAGCATTAGGAATGTATTTCTCAGGGCATATTATTGATGGTGAAAGTCATTGGCGTAATCATGTTAGCTTTAGTGATCTTGAGAAAATCCAAAAACCAAATATGGATGGTAATTCAGTCAGAATAATCGCAAGTATGATAACACCTCCAGCTAGACGAAAAACTAAGACTGGTAGAGTTCTGTATATTATTAATATTGATGATGAATTTGATAGAGCAGATTGTCTAGTTGGTGAAGATGTGTTTGCTGCAGTTAAGGATAATATCCAAGTTGATGATGTGGTTGTAGTAGAGGGTAAAGTTAGCTATGATAAACAACGAGAGTGCAATAAACTAAGTGTTGATAAGGTACAACCGATATCACAATATATTGATGAGAATTTTAGCAAAGTTGAGCTGAATCTTAGAAGTCAAAATGTAAACCCTACAAACCTAAAAAAAGTATTAGATAACCTCAAGAAAAATATAGCTACTACTGATATTCAAAGAGAAAATGTCTTAGAAATAAAAGTATCTCTAGATGATGTTGACGCTAAGTTTGAATATTTTCGAAAGCCATTCTCGGTGTATGAGTTTGTTAATGATATTAGTAGGTTAATAGCTGAGGGTACTACTGTTAGTTTGAGTGGGATTTAAAACATCTAAAGTCATTCTACGACTTGATCGTAGAATCTAAAGAAAGGTTTAGCAATGGCATTTGTGTATATTCTAGCGAGTAAATGTAATGGAACGTTACATGGGCGCGTAACACTTGGGCAAATAATATAAAAAATTACAGAGGTAAAAAATGCGATATGTAGTGATACTGATAATATTGATTATTCTAGCTTTACTTTTCCTGTAGAGGAGTAGATAGATGTCTAAATTTTTAAAGTATATCCTCATTATTGCAATACTGATAATTACAGTGTTATTTGTTATAAGTAAGAAAGATAATGAGATAGTTCCGACAGTTGTTAGCGTTCAAAAAATCGGTGAATTATCTACATTAAAAGTCACAGTCAGTGGTAATTCTTTATATGTCTCTGATAATGGTACATTAGTAGAAAATACTGCTAAATATAGCTACAAAGCATCTGCTAATTTATCAACGAATATTGATGAATCTGATATCAAAATTGATGCTAAAGATAAAACTATAACACTAAGAGTTAAACCACCCAAAGTAACATCCGTTACAATAGATTTTGATAAAACTAAGCAATTAAGTAGGCAAGCATATACATTTAAGGTACTACCTAGATTAGGCGTTATAAATACCGATCCTGATAATCATCTGGCAAATATCGCATATAAAGAAGTTCAAAAACTTACAGGTAATGAAGCTTCATCAAAAGAGCATATTGAAGAGGCGAAAAATAAGTTTGTTAGTTTGATGAATAAACAGTATCAACCACTAGGATGGAAAGTAGTAGTGGATTGGGTGGGGTAATATTTGAAACTCTTAAGGCAGAATTCCCTGGTTTTAAGTTAAAAATATCAACAATAGATTTACATTTAAAAAGTAATGATGCTAGTTATAAAGATTCTATTAGTCTTTGAAAGGGAAATTTCAAAACATTCTAGAAGATAAAAATCCTTAGAAAATAGTGTCTGTATTAAACCTGTCTCAAGGTCGAACTAAAAATTTTTAGCTTACTCAAAATTAATTTGGTTTGTGAAAATTAAATATTCAAATTACTTCTGTGTATTTAGTTTTTATATATAATTAGATTTTTAGTTTAATTTTTGAGGTTTCAGTTGTATAAGTTACTTACAAAACATAATTATTCTATACCAATTTGTAGTATTTTTTTGACTATAACATTAGGTAGTTGTGCTGCGCATATGGCTATGCCAATAGAGCTAGAAAATGACTCAACTAAAATATCTGTAGAAGGACGAGCTTTTTCTGACTTTAGTGGAGAGTTTAATTTTGGTAAATATCATGTTACTAACATTCATAGAGGATGGACTAAGCGTAGTGATGTAACTATATTAGGTTATGGCTCATCTAAAGTAGAGCAAAAATATAAATTTTCAATTGATGAGTCTGGCGATAATCTATGGATAGTAGAGTGTGTATCTGATGCAAGCTGGAATCATGCGACACTGGGTGAGTTTTTTGGAGGTAAAATAAGTCTAGAGTCGTCTTATGATCCGCAATTAGTTTGTAAGGTAATAGGGAACAATAATACTGAAGTGGCAGCAATTATTATGTCACAATCTTATGATTCTATTACGTTGCAAGGAGATGTAACAGATGGTAAAACAAATATTGATATCTCAGGCGTAGATAAATTCTCTACAAGCTCTTTGTCAATGGGGCAGGCAATGGGTTATGTATTCTCATTAAACGAGAATCCTATTGGAGCAGTAGAAGTTATAAATAGTGGTAATGTTTGGATTAGTGAATCGGCTAATCAAGAAGAGAAATCATTAATATCTGTTACGTCAGCAGCTATGCTATTATACCAAGATATAAAAAAGGGCTCATCTTAAAATAAGTACTTAAATAAAATAATAAATAGACACTTTCCTTTGTTCCAAGTTTGTCTCAAGATCAGACCAAGAGCTTTGAATATTGATGACTAAATAAAGATTTATCTTTTACCTTGCTAGAAGTTTTATAATAATTTCTAACACCTAAAATCGGCACAAAAACCTCAATATAGAAAGTTAATATTCCAGCTAATGACATTGCAATTAAAAACATATTTTGAGAAAGACTCATTAAAACTAGTGGTGGCAAATAAGTGCATATTAAGACCTTAATGTAAGCATTTTGTCCAAGAGCATCTTTTAGCGCATCGATTACACCTATTGAGATACAACAGAAAGAGCCTATCATAGATATTAATTGAAAAGCGCTTAACATATTACTAATAGTGTATGACTGAGTAAAAAAGCTAATACTATTATTAAAAGCTATAAGCTGATTTTCACTATTATAAATACTCATCATTCCATGACTACCTTCTGCTGGTATTGTAAAGAATATTGCCAAAAGCCATGCTATATAAATCAGTGCTATGACTGTCGTACTAAAGATAAGCAAGAAAACAAAAGATTTAAAAGAAATACGATTATCATAAAACTTTACTAAACTTGGGATAATAAAGTGATAACCAAAAGCATTAAATAATACAAATAAGAATGAAAATGCTCCTATTGATTGAATAGGGTAGTTATCAATGCTAAGAGTAATTTTGCTTGTAGAATAAAAAATTAGAAATATAGCTACAATAATAAGAGAGAGTTTAGCTACGACAAATACAACATTACTCTTAATTATAACTCTAGAGTTATAAGTTGTAATTCCACCTAGTATAAATACTAGAATTACACCAGATAATAAGTAACTTAAATTACTGTTTTGTGCAAAGTATAAGCTTACGGATGAACTGATGCCAGATATGTAAGTGGTCAGTGTTAAATATAGTATTAATAGATAACCTCCAAAAACAGTAACCTTAGCTCCTTTAAAGTTTAAGAATTTGGTAGATAGTGAGAAATATGTATTGTGCTTAACTGGGAGGTTATAAGATATTTTTAATATACATAATCCTGTAAATGTCATTATTAACCATACTAAACATATTGCCAATAAGCTTCCCACAAATCCTAAGTTAACAGCAGCTATAGGTAAACCTATGATGCCACCACCTATAGTCGAACCAATAATCAAAAATACACCTATAAACTGCTTCATATTTCATTATTTTGAATAATTATTCATATATGATAGTTTAAAAACATCTCTTTTGGAATATTTTTTTATCATGGAAGTGAGATTTTTATTATTTTCTTGAATAAAAATTCACAAATCAGTTAAGCTTATTAGATGCTACCTACCGTGATAATTTAGTCTTATAGACTATTGTAAATTTGTCCTAAAATGCAAAATACTCTCCAAATGGGTTGGTTCAAAGTTATTACTTTGATTGGATTTTTGTACTATACTTATTAGCAAGATTAAAAGTAGATTTTTATAATGAAGTATTATAAGCATATAGATGGTCTTAGAGCACTAGCAGTCTTAGCTGTAGTGTTATTCCATTTAAATATTAGTTGGATTAAGTCAGGCTTTCTTGGAGTTGACATATTTTTTGTTATTTCAGGGTTTCTAATAACTAGTATTATTATTCGTGATCTAGAAAATAAAACTTTTTCTATCAAGAACTTTTATCTAAGAAGAATGAGGCGTATTTTGCCTGCATTAATTGTGGTGCTTATATTTTCGACAATTTTTGCATGGTTAATTTTATTACCTCAAGATTTAAGAGATTATTCTAAGTCGTTAGTTAGTGCTTTAGGATCATTTTCAAATTTATATTTCTTTCATTCACTAAGTTTTGGCTACTTTAGTACCGACTCAGAATTGATACCTCTATTGCATACTTGGTCTCTAGGGATTGAAGAGCAGTTTTATATTTTTTGGCCATTGTTTTTGATAGCCGCTTTTAGTATTCCTGTTAAGCTAAAAAACCAAGTTGAGATGTCTATACATCATAAACTATTGTATGGTTGTATAATTTTGACCATTTTGTCATTGGTTTCTTTGATATTTTTAAATGGCTCAGAGTATTACTACTTTCCGGTTACAAGAGCCTTTGAGTTATTGTTTGGCTGCTTTTTGGCGATATATTCAGTTAACAAAGAAATTACTCTAAGCAAGTTGACAGCAAATGTCTTAGGATTAATATCTGTTGTATTGATGCTAGTACCTATACTCTTTGTAAAAGTATTTTATCCAGGCTTGGGTATGATAGAGGCTTGTCTTGGTGCTGCTTTATTTATATATGTGGGCTTAAATAATAATATCTCTTTCATACATAGAGTTTTCTCACTTAAACCATTGGTTGCAATTGGCTTAATATCATATTCATTATATTTATGGCATTGGCCGATAATTGCTTATGTCAATTACCTGAGTATTGATAGTACTTACTTTATCAAGGCTATTATTCTTATTGCTAGTTTTTGCTTAGCTACACTGACTTATTTCTTAGTAGAGAAACCTTTTAGATATAAGTTTAAGATGCCATTTTCTAAAACATTAATTGTATTATGGATAATCCCAGTATTACTAGCATCTTCATTTGCCTTATGTACTAAATATATCAAAAACTTTGCTGTTAATATTCCACCGCCGATTGTAGATCTTCGTAAATTAAATGGTATTTATGGTTTTGAGAGAGTTGATGAGAATAAATGTTTTTTACAAAACTCATCTCCAGAGTTTACATCAAAAATGCTGCCTCCGGAAAGTAAATGTTTAATAGGTGATGCTTCACAAGATAAAGATACAAATATACTATTTATTGGTGATTCTCACGCTCGTGCAGAGTTTCCAATGTTGGGGGTATGGTTATCAAATATTCATAAAAGTGCCTACTTAGTATCTCAAAGAAGTACTCCTTTTATAGAAAATCTTCCTAATACAGAATTAGGAGTATCAATGATTGATAGAAACAATGCGTTGAAAGACTTAATAAGAAAGCAGTCTTTTAAATATGTTGTTTTGGGTGGTGATTGGTCTGAGAAAAGTAATCAACCTTACATCTCAGGCATTGAAGAATCTATAAAATTGATAATAAAAAATCATGCCGTTCCAGTAGTAATACTGGATACACCAAAACTACCAAAAGGTTTTAATAACTATTGTATTGTTTCAACAGCTAAGTTTATTTTATTGTTTGATCCTCATCATTGTGAATTACCTTTGGAGTATGTGCAAAAGCAACAAGAAAAGTTTATTAAACTGATTTATAAGCTTAAAGCCAAGTATCCTGAAATGGTGTTGATAAATCCTAAAAAGGTCTTATGTAATGATAGTTATTGTAAGACCTCTCTAAATGGTATACCTGTATATTTAGATGGTCACCACCTAAATTACTTAGGTTCTCAAGAGATAGCTAAAGAGTATCTTAAAAAGTATGGTAATCCTTTAGCGCCTATAATTAAGTAAAGTTAGGAAATGTAGTTTTTAGTATGAAATCACAATTTATACAATACAATGACTCAAATAATGAGGTGCTATATCAAAGGTGCAAACCTGTAAATGATATTCAAAGTTCTGAAATACATAATATCATAGCTGAAATGTATGAAAAAATGCAAGGCAATGGTATAGGACTTGCAGCTAATCAAATTGGCTATCCTTATCAAATATTTATGATAGAGTTTGATAGTTCTAATGCAAGATATCCATTAAGTTTTGATAGTGTACCTTTTCAAGTTTTTATAAATCCTAAAATTACAAAAGTGTCTGAGGAACGAGTTAGTTTTTGGCATGGTTGTTTAAGTGCTTTAGGAGAAAAAAGAGGTAAGCTAGCAACATATAAAGAGATTGAGTATGAAGCATATAACCAGCATAGTAAGAAAATTATAGGTAAGTTAGATTCCATAGCTGCAGTAATATTTCAACATGAGTTCAATCATCTGCTTGGTTCTGTGTATGTTGATTTTGATACTGAATATATGGATAACGAAGAGCTTCAATCAAGATTTGCTAGCGGAGAAATCAACGCTTATGAAGACTGTGGTGATGAAATACCATTGATCATAGATGATTATGTTATCGGTAACGATATTTAGGAAGTGCCTGTTTTTTAACAAAACTCTTAAATATAGAGTTGACATAATAATTAATGAGAGTATTATATCACGCATTGACGATAATAGCAGTCTGGAACCACCTGATCCCATTCCGAACTCAGAAGTGAAACGGTCTTACGCCAATGATAGTCTGGCAATGCCCAGGTGAAAGTAGGTAATCGTCAAATATTTTTCAACTTTTTATCTTTTTTTCAAAATATTTTAAGTTTTTTCCGAAGGAAGTTTAAATATAGCTGGCCGAAGTTAGTTTTCAAGTTAGTTATGTATAGACTCGTTATATAGCTTTATGTGTCCAGTTGTGTGGGGGCGGATCAACATAAACCTTCTAAATTAAAACCTAACTAAGCCAGCCATATTTAGAACAACAAATTAGATATTATTGATGCTGTTACTATGTAAGCTATAGTTAGTCCACCTAAATATATTGGTAAAGCACAAAACTGAGGTTTTAAATTTCTTCTCATATTTATCCACTTACATGTCTTTTTGTCAATGAGGCATATAATATAGCAATATAAATATTTCAACAATTAGTAAAAATTAACAAGGCTAATCAAATTTTGATAATTAGATATTTTTTTGATAAATTCAGCTAAGTTTATTTGAAATGTTTTTAGCCCCTTAATATGTTATTATACATGGTAATTTTATATGTAAAATAAAGCTTAAATGTTTAGAAGTCTTCCTCTTTTTATAGGATTAAGATATATCCGTGCTAAGAAGCGTAATCGGTTTATATCTATTATTTCTGCTATATCTTTTTTGGGTATATCTTTGGGAGTTGCTGTCTTGATTACGGTAATGTCTGTAATGAATGGTTTTGATCAGCAAATCAAAAATAGAATTTTGATGATGGTACCACCTTTGAAAGTATATCAGATGGGTGGGCAAGTTACTGATTGGCCAAAATTAGCAAAAGATGTTGAGAAAAGTGCGCCAAGTGTTACAGCAGCAGCTCCTATCGTGGAGTCTCAAGGATTGTTAAGTGCAAATAATGGTGGTAGTACAACTGCTTTTGTACAGATACAAGGTATAGAACCAAAATATCAAACTAAGGTGTTACCAATTGGTGATCATATCATAGAAGGTAAGTTATCATCACTAGATGATAATGAGGGGTATAATATCGTTTTAGGTAGTGCTTTAGCAAATAGCTTAGGTGTTACCGTAGGAGATAAAGTTACTTTAATAGTCCCTAAAGTAAGCTTAACACCTGCAGGGATGATTCCTAGAATCAAGCAATTTAAAGTATCTGGTATATTCTCAGTAAGCTATCAATACGATGCTTATTATGCGATGATTAATATCAAAAATGCTCAAAAAGTATTTGAGACTGGTAATTCAGTATCATCTCTTCAATTAGGCCTAAAAAATATCTACGATGCACCTCTCGTGAAAAATAAACTTAATGATGGCGCTATACCTCCGTATTATTTCACTCGTGATTGGACTGATGAAAATAAATCTTTCTTTGATGCTTTAAAAATGGAAAAGACAATGATGTTCTTTATCCTGTTGCTAATAATTACGGTTGCTGTATTTAATTTATTATCATCTTTAGTGATGGTTGTGACTGATAAGCGAAGTGATATAGCTATTCTTAGAACAATGGGTATGTCATCAAGACAAATTATAACTGTGTTTATCTACCAAGGATTTATAATTGGTTTAATTGGTACAGTTATAGGAGTTCTATTGGGGATTTTACTGTCGACTTATGCTACAGAGATTGTTAATTTCATCCAGCATGTTACAGGGAGACAATTCTTGAGTGCTAGTGTGTATCTGATTAATTATATCCCATCGGAGCTTATGTGGTCGGATGTATTTAAGGTTACTTTAGTTTCTATGTTTTTAAGTTTCTTAGCTACACTTTATCCGGCTTGGAGTGCTTCTAAGGTTCAACCAGTGGAGGCGCTTAGATATGAGTAATATAGTTTTAAGTTGTAAGAATGTCTCAAAAAGTTACACAGAATTTAAGACAGATATAGCTATACTCAAAAGTGTAAACCTTGAAATTAATAAAGGTGAAAAAGTCGCGATTTTAGGTTTATCAGGCTCTGGTAAAACAACACTACTAAATATACTTGGTGGATTAGATAGGTGTAGCTCAGGAGAGGTAACTCTTGTAGGAGAGCGATTTGATAATCAGTCTGTCAACAAGCGTGCAAAAATGCGCAACAAGCATTTGGGCTTTATCTATCAGTTACATCATTTATTGCCAGAGTTTACAGCTATTGAAAATGTAATGATTCCATTAGCTATTACCAAAAAATATACAAAAAAAGAGTCAATAAAGCTTGCTAATGAAATTCTAACAAAAGTTGGTTTAGAGCATAGGGCACATCACAAGCCTGCCGAGCTTTCTGGTGGTGAGCGCCAAAGAGTTGCTATTGCGAGAGCTTTAGTTACCAATCCTAACTGTATCTTAGCAGATGAACCTACAGGAAACTTAGATAGCCAAAGATCTGAAAGTATATTTGCTTTGATGCAGCAGCTTAGTGATGATTTTGGAACTAGCTTTGTAATTGTTACGCATGATGAGAGACTAGCTAGTCGTATGAATAAAATCTATAGATTAGTAGATGGTGAATTAGAATTAGTTGAACATACTAACTAATTTATTATTTACTGATTTTCATTAGCAAAAAATATTTTTATCTGACTCACTTTTAGTATACTGCATAAGTATATAGTCTATAAGTGGTAAAGCTAATGAAGACAATTGTATTTGTATATAAAGACTCTTTAAAATCCTATAAAGAAAAATTTTTACTAAAGATTGAAAAAGATCTACAAAGTTATGAATATCATACTTTAACAGTAGATGATTTATCTGAGGTTGTAGAGATTCTCGAAGATAATTCAAGAATATGTTGTATCGTTCTTGATAGAACTAGTTTTAGTATTGAAGCGTTTCATAATATTGCCCATCTTAATACTAAGTTACCAGTATTTGTGGTTTCTGATTATAGCCAAAGTATCAAACTCAATCTACGTGATTTTAATTTAAATATTAACTTTTTACAGTATGATGCTTTAGCTGGCGAGGATTCGGATTTTATTCATAGAACTATTACAAACTACTTCAATGATATTTTGCCACCTTTAACTTATGAGCTGTTTAAATATTCCAAATCTTTTAACTCATCTTTCTGTACACCAGGACATCAAGGAGGTTATGGCTTTCAGCGTTCGGCAGTGGGTGCTTTATTCTATGACTTTTATGGCGAGAATATTTTTAAGACTGACTTATCTATTTCAATGAAAGAGCTAGGAAGTTTATTAGATCATTCGGAAGCTCACAAAGATGCAGAAGAGTATATTGCAAAAGTTTTCCAAGCTGATAGATCGTTGATTGTTACCAATGGGACATCAACAGCTAATAAGATAGTTGGTATGTATAGTGTTGCTGATGGCGATACAATTCTTGTAGATAGAAATTGCCATAAATCAGTTACACACCTAATGATGATGGTAGATGTTAATCCAATATATCTAAAACCAACAAGAAATGCTTATGGCATAATTGGAGGTATACCTAAAAAAGAATTTCAGCGCCAAACTATCCAAGAAAAAATTGATAATAGTAGCATTGCAGATAAATGGCCTGAATATGCTGTTGTCACAAATTCAACTTATGATGGTATTCTCTATAATACAGATACTATTCATCATGAACTAGATGTTAAAAAATTACATTTTGATAGTGCTTGGATACCTTATGCGATATTTCATCCAATCTATAAACATAAGTCTGCAATGCAGATTGAACCAAAGCCAGAGCATATAATTTTTGAGACACAATCTACTCACAAACTTCTAGCAGCTTTCAGCCAATCATCAATGTTGCACATAAAAGGTGATTATAACGATGAAGTTTTGAATGAAGCATATATGATGCATACTTCAACATCTCCTTTTTATCCAATAGTTGCTAGTGTTGAGACAGCAGCAGCAATGATGGAGGGCGAGCAGGGCTATAATCTTATTGACAAAACTATCAATCTAGCGATAGATTTTAGACGAGAGCTAGTTAAGCTTAGATCAGAAGCTGGTGATTGGTTCTTTGATGTTTGGCAACCTGATAATATTGCTAATAAAGAGGCTTGGCTACTAAGAAATGCTGATAAATGGCATGGATTTAAAAATATAGATGGTGATTTTTTATCACTAGATCCTATTAAGATAACAATCTTAACTCCAGGCATAAAAGATAACAATGTTGAGGACTGGGGCGTGCCAGCAGATATAGTAGCTAAATTTTTAGATGAGCATGATATTGTAGTTGAGAAATCTGGGCCTTATTCATTGTTATTTATCTTTAGTTTAGGCACTACAAAGGCAAAATCAGTAAGGCTAATATCGGTACTTAATAAATTCAAACAAATGTATGATGAAAATACATTAGTTGAGAAAATGCTACCAACATTATATGCTGAAGACCCTAAGTTCTATGAAGATATGAGAGTTCAAGAAGTTAGTGAAAGGTTGCATCAGTATATGAAAGAGGCTAATCTTCCTAATCTTATGTATCATGCTTTTAATG
Organism: Francisella sp. SYW-2; assembly: GCF_008711475.1. NCBI lineage: Bacteria > Pseudomonadati > Pseudomonadota > Gammaproteobacteria > Thiotrichales > Francisellaceae > Francisella > Francisella sp. SYW-2. The sequence goes on from NZ_VXKO01000032.1 coordinate 18,573, forward strand.
TGCTACCAGAGCAGCGACTTAATCCTCATAGGGCATTTCAGAAGTTGCTAAAAGGTAAGGTCAAAAAAGTTCCTCTAGCAGAGCTATATGGACAGACTTCAGCTGTGATGATATTACCATATCCACCAGGTATACCAGTGATATTCCCTGGAGAAAAAGTAACAGAAGATTCTAAGGTAATATTAGACTTCTTATTGATGCTAGAAAAGATAGGATCAATGCTGCCAGGATTCGATACAGATATACATGGTCCAGAGAGAGCAAAAGATGGTAAATTATATATCAAAGTGATTGAAGAATAATATTAGATTTTTTTGAAATAAAACGCTTATATTCAGCTAAAAAAAAATGTATAGTGTTGCTTATCGAGTCTAATTTTAGGTGGAAAAATGCTTAAAACTCCTCTTTATGAATCGCACATAGCAGCAAATGCTAAAATGGTAGACTTCTCTGGATGGTCAATGCCAATTAATTATGGTTCACAAATTCAAGAGCACAATAATGTTAGAGAAAACTGTGGTGTATTTGATGTATCACATATGCTAGCAGTTGATATCCAAGGTAAAGATGCTGAAAAGTTTTTACGTCATATCTTAGCTAATGATGTTGCTAAACTAGAAGCGGGTAGAGCGCAGTATGGCTGTATGTTAAATCATGATGCAGGTATTGTTGACGATCTTATTACTTATAAAATTGATTCTGAAAATTTCAGAATTGTTGTCAATGCTGGTAATAGAGAGTCGGATGTGGCATGGCTTAAAGAAAACTCTCAGGACTTAGATGTTGCTATAACTCCACAACAAAGTTTAGCTATCGTTGCTGTACAAGGTCCAAAAGCAGTAGAGGTTGTCAAGCATACTGTGACTACTGAGATTGCAGAAGAAATAGCTAAATTGAAGCCTTTTACATTTAAGTTTTTTAGTAACTGGATGTTCGCTCGAACTGGTTATACTGGTGAAGATGGTTTTGAAATAATGCTGCCAGCAGATCAAGTAGCAGATTTTTGGGATAATTTATTAGAAAATGGTGCCGAACCAGTAGGTTTAGGTGCTCGAGATACTTTACGCTTAGAAGCAGGGATGCACTTATATGGGTCAGATATGAATACAACCACAACTCCTTTAGAGAGAGGGCTTGGTTGGAGTGTTGATCTCTCTGATGAGAGTAGAGATTTCATTGGTAAAAAAGCATATCTTGCGAAAAAATCACAGGGTATAGCTACCAAATGGACAGGGGTTGTTTTGAAGTCAAAAGGCGTGCTTAGAGCAGGTCAGGAGATTGATTTTGATAATGGTGAGAAAGGTTATATAACAAGTGGTAGCTTTTCACCTACTCTTAAAGTTGCAGTAGCATTAGCTTATGTACCTAAAGAGGGCGCTAATCCAGTCGTAAATATACGTGGTAAACAATTAGAAGTAGAATTAGTTAAGGCAAAGTTTGTCAAAAATGGACAATCTTTGATTTAAAATAAATATTTTCACAACAATAATTAATCGTAGTCAATACGGAGGTATAAAATGTCGAATATTCCTAATGAATTAAAATATACAAAATCTCATGAGTGGGTTAAAGTAGATGGTGAGGAAGTTACAGTAGGTGTTACCGAACATGCTCAATCTTTATTAGGTGATTTAGTATATGTTGAGCTACCAGAGGTTGGAGAAGAATTCTCAGCTGGAGATGATACTTGTGTTGTTGAATCTGTGAAAGCAGCTTCTGATGTGTATGCTCCTCTTGATGGCGAGGTTATTGATGTGAATGAATCATTAAGTGACGATCCTTCTCAAGTAAACCATGCACCATATAGAGATGGATGGTTATTTAAACTCAGAATTTCTGATGAATCTCAACTGGCAAATCTATTGTCTGCTGATGCTTATGCAAAAACTTTAGAAGACTAATTAGTATAAACCTTTAGAATTTCTATTTAGTCTTTATAAAATTCTATATACAAAGACATGGAGGAAATATGTCTTTTATTCCACATAAACCAGAACAAATCAAAAAAATGCTTGATACTATTGGAGCTAACTCCGTAGATCAACTCTTTGATGAAATTCCAGCTCAGTTAAGAGCCGATACTCTACAAATTCCTGATGGAATCAATGAGATGGAGCTAGCTACGGTAGCTAGAAAAAGAGCAAATAAGAATCATCATAATGCAAATTTTATAGGTGCTGGTGCTTATAGTCATTATATACCTGCTGCTATATGGGATATAGTAGCTCGAGGAGAGTTCTATACAGCATATACTCCATATCAAGCAGAAGCTTCTCAAGGTGGCTTACAAGTTATATACGAGTTCCAAACTATGATGGCTGGCTTAACAGGCATGGATGCTTCAAATGCTTCGATGTATGATGGGGCAACTGCTTTGGCAGAGTCAGTACTAATGGCGATTCGTTCAAATAAAAAAGCCAAGTCACAAAAAGTCTTAATAGCAGAAGCTCTACATCCAACTTATTTAAATGTACTTGAAACTATTACAAAGCATCAAGGTATCGAAGTTGATGTTGTAAATTTGGATTCTAAAACTGGTAAGACTGATGTTGATAGATTAGATAGTTTTGCCGATACTCAATATGCTGCTGTAGTTATCCAGAGTCCTAACTTCTTAGGGCAGCTTGCAGATGTTGATGCTTTGACTAACTGGGCACATAAGCACGGTGCTTTGGCAATTGCCGTGACTAATCCTATGTCACTTGCGCTATTAAAATCACCTGCGGAATGGGGTGACAATGGTGCTGATATAGTATGTGGTGAGGGTCAACCTATGGGTGTACCTTTAGCTTCAGGCGGACCATATTTTGGTTTTATGACTTGTAAGATGCCTCATATTCGCCAAATGCCTGGTCGTATTGTAGGTAGAACAGTAGATTTAGATGGTAACGAAGGTTTTTGTTTGACGTTACAAGCTAGAGAGCAACACATACGTCGTGCTAAAGCTACTTCAAATATTTGTACTAATCAGGGCTTAATGGTAACAGCTGCAACTATTTACATGAGTCTATTAGGTGCCGAAGGTTTAGGAAGAGTAGCAAGTGTATCTCATGAAAATACTACTAAGCTAGCAAATGAATTATCTAAACTAGATGGAGTAAATGCTAGGTTTAATGATTTATTCTTTAATGAAGCAGTGATCGATTTACCTGTAAATGCGCAAGATTTTGTAACTGAGATGGAAAAAGAAGGTATAGATGCTGGTTATTTCTTAGGTGAGTATCATACTGATTTAGCTAACTCTATTATGGTTTGTGCTACAGAGATTCATTCATCTGAAGATATCAAAGAGTACATAGAAGCTACCAAGAAAGTTTTAGCTAGGATAGGAGGTTAATTTAAATGGTTATTTTTGAAAAAACTAGAGGTAAAAACTCGCCATCTGTAATGCCTAGCAAAAAAGGAGATGTTTCAAATATCCCTGCAAATATGCTTCGTTCTAAAAAACTAATACTCCCAGAGCAAGCTGAGCTTGATGTTGTCAGGCACTATACACAACTATCACGCAAGAACTTTTGTATAGATACGAACTTCTATCCGTTAGGTTCTTGTACTATGAAATACAATCCGCGAGCGGCGCATAAGTATGCTTCATTAGCAGGATTTTTAGAAAGGCATCCTTATGCAAGTGTCCAGAGTGTTCAAGGGACTCTTGAGTGCTTGTATGATTTACAAGACTTAATCAAAGAGCTAACTGGTATGACAGGTGTATCATTAGCTCCTATGGCAGGTGCGCAAGGTGAATTTGCTGGTGTTTCTATGATTAAAGCATATCATCACAAGCGAGGGGATTTTGAACGTAATGAGATTATTGTACCTGATGCTGCTCATGGTACTAATCCAGCTACTGCAAAAGTTTGTGGTCTGAAGGTTATCGAGATTCCAACTAAAAAATGTGGTGATATTGATATTGAAGCCCTTGATAAAGTACTTGGGCCTAAGACTGCTGGTATTATGTTGACTAATCCATCTACAGTTGGTGTGTTTGAGAGAAGTATTGCTGTGATCGCCAAGAAAGTTCATGAAGCTGGTGGCTTACTGTACTATGATGGTGCGAACTTAAACGCAATCATGGGTAAAGCTCGTCCTGGTGATATGGGATTTGATGTTTTACACATGAATCTTCATAAGACTTTTGCTACTCCTCATGGTGGTGGTGGTCCAGGTGCTGGTCCTGTAGCTGTTAATGATAAGCTGAAAGAGTTTTTACCTGTACCGATGGTTGGTAAAAAAGCTGATAAATTTGTATGGCTAGAAGAAAAAGATGTACTAAATACTATCGGTAGATTATCAGCATTTAATGGTAATATTGGTGTGTTAATTAGAGCTTATATTTATGGGGTAATGCTTGGTGGTAATGGTCTAACAGAAGCATCTGAAATAGCTACTCTAAATGCTAACTATATGATGGCTCGCTTAAAACAAGAAGGCTTCACGATAGCATATCCTGAGAGAAGAGTCTCTCATGAGTTCATTGTAACTTTGAAGCCTGAGTTCCAAAATTATGGTGTAACAGCTACTGATTTTGCTAAGTGCTTGATAGATAGAGGGGTGCATGCTCCAACTATGTATTTCCCACTATTAGTACCGGAATGTCTACTGATAGAACCTACTGAAACTGAAAATGTTGATAGTATGGAGAAATTTATCCAAGCAATGGTAGAAATCAGAAATATTGCTAAGAAAGATCCTCAGTATCTAAAAGGCGCTCCTTATAATCTACCAGCGCGTCGTCTTGATGATGTCAAAGCAGCTAAAGAGCTTGATATTGTTTGGCAGCCTAAATAATAACCATCAAAAATTATTCCCACCATCATGTTTGATACGGGGATATATATAGTTAATTCGAAAGAAAAATGTCATTCTACGACTTGATCGTAGAATCCAAATTTAAAGCTCATAATAATTGGATCCTATGGTCAAGCCATAGGATTGTAAGTTAAATCCCTAGTATAATTTTACCTAAGGAGTCAAATTAAAGTGAAAAGCTTTAGTTATAAGCTAAGCGACCGTCGTAGGATAGATTTACACAAT